>CADBAP010000009.1 GCA_902792685.1 uncultured Prevotellaceae bacterium | reverse complement strand
AAAGCAGTTCGTATTTATGCCTCATAACGGACAGGATATCACGGTCGGTAATAGCGAGACTGGCAGCGCCTCATTTATCCCTTCAGAGGCAGGCGACACGCTCGGAGTTCTCAAAGCCGTCATCCGCAAAGGGTCAATAGCTTATAAGAAAGGTGTCCGTACAGGCGATTACCTGGTAGAAGTAAATGGAATCCCCATAAAGGATATTTGTACATACATGCAGATGGAGCGTAAAGACGAGGAATCTCTATTCAAATTCCGCAGTCCCGATGGTATAGAAAAGGTTGTAAAACTGAAAAGAACAAATTAAGCACTCATTATGAAGCAAACCATTATCACAGCACTGCTCGTACTTGTCGCAATGGCGGGGCAGGGGCAAGAAATAACAGGTCGAGTGATTGATGAGCAATCACAGCCGATGCCATTTGCCAACGTCGTGCTCGTCAACCGTACCGACTCCGCTTTCATCGTCGGAGCCGTAACAAAGGACGATGGAACATTCTCTATTGCCACCGACCGCAATGATGGTCTGCTGAAAGTGTCGAGCGTAGGATATACAATAAGGTATATTGACGCAAGGCATGGAAACGTGGGTGACATTCAGATGCAGCCCGATACGCAGACGCTGGGCGAAGTGACGGTAAAGGGTTATCGGCCACAATACAAGATGACAACTGGTGGCATGACCGTTGATATTCAGAACTCGCTGCTGAAGGATGTAGGTACGGCTGACAATGTGCTCTCGATGCTACCACGGGTACAAGGCGAGGACGGCAACTTCACCGTTTTCGCCAAGGGAACACCAGAAATTTACATCAACAATAAGAAGGTGCAAAACGCACGGGAACTGAAACAACTGAAATCGTCTGACATCAAGAGCGTGGACATCATTACGTCGCCCGGTGCCAAGTACAATGCCGAAGTCGGTGCCGTCATCCGCATCAAAACCATCCGGCCGCAGGGCGAGGGTGTGAGTATGGAGGCATATAGCCAAGTGAAGTATAACGAGAAGTGGACGACCTACGACGATGCCACAGTGAAGTATCGCGCAGGAGGGCTGGAGGTCTTCGGCACGCTGGAGTTTACCAATGGAAATCATAGTGAGGACAATACCGTTACAACCGACACGTATGCAAACGGCAATCATGTCAGTATTCGCCAATATGCACCCAACAGCTTTTGGTACACCGAAATGGGTGGGAAGTTGGGGGCCAGCTACGAATTCGACGAGGATAACTCCATCGGTTTCTCCTATGATCTGAATGGCTCTCTGTATCAGGGAGGCGAGGCGGTGTGTGAGCAAACTATCACACGTAATAATTCCCTTGAAGGCATCGTTGACCAGTTGATGACGGCAAACATGGATGACACTCCTCAGCACGAGGTCAACATCTATTACGTTGGTAAGGCTGGTAAACTCGGCATCGACTTCAACGGCTCCTGGATATGGAAGAAATCAACCCGCGACCAGGCTTCTTATGAGAGTAGCCAGCAATTAGGCGACCGCGATGTACATACTTACAACGTCAATCGCAACAATATGCTTGCAGGAAAACTTGTACTGACCTATCCGATATGGAAAGGTGAGTTGAGTTTCGGCAGTGAGGCCACACGCTCCCGTAGCCACGGCATCTATGAGAATATTGAGCGAGTAGTATCACCCTCCGACGACGAAATCCGCGAGAGCAATATTACCGCTTTTGCCGAATATCAAATGAAATTGGGCGAGTGGAGCATCGGCGGCGGGCTTCGCTATGAGGCTGTCAATTCCGACTATTATTCCTTTGGTGAATACCAGACCGAGCCAAGCCGCAAATACCGCGACCTATTTCCCAATCTTTCCGTTGGTTGGCAAAAGAACAAATGGGGCATCCAACTGAGCTACGACAAACGCATCAGCCGCCCCAATTATCAATCGCTAAACTCTAATGTGCAATACGATAACCGTTATGAGTACGAGGGCGGAAACCCACTGCTACGTCCATCCATCAAGCAGAATCTCGACCTGAATGTCACCTACTCATGGCTGTCCTTCACAGCAGGCTATAGCCATAGCAAAGACATAAGACTGAGTTTCGGCAGTCTGTATCAGGAAGGAACAGAGATAACCATCTGGACCAATCGCAACTTCGACAAATTTGAGTCCTACAACGCCTCGCTTACCGCCTCGCCCAAGTTCGGATTCTATAATCCCACGCTGACCCTCAGTTATTTTCAGCAGGATTTCGACACGAAGGCATACGGCCTTGACACGAAGCTCAATAAGCCTGAATGGCAGCTCAACTTCCGCAACTGGTTCACCATCGACAAGACCACCAAGGCCATGCTCTATCTGCATTATTCCACAAGCTACGATTACGGCTTCAGTCACAATGCCCATGAGTTCAACATTAACGCCCGTGTGCAGAAGACGTTCCTTGATGGAAACCTGACCGCCGCCCTCTTTGCTAACGACATCTTCCGCAATCTCCGCGACCGCTGGACGGGCTACTATCCCGTGACGACGATGTCCAAAGATGCCTACGTCTATACGCAATACATCGGAGTTTCGTTATCGTATAATTTCAATGCCACCCGAAGCAAGTACAAGGGCACGGGTGCTGGTAATGCAGAAAAGAACAGACTATAAAATCATAATCAATATGAACAAGCAAACTATCATCACCGCACTGCTCGCCCTCATAACGTTGGCGGGACAAGCACAAGAGGAACGTACTGATACAGTCGTTCCCAAGTTTTTAATCAACGGCTATTTCTTCCGTGAAATGCCGAAACTTCCTGATGCTGTGCCAAGCGTTATACGGTTGAAGGACAAGGAAGGTAATAGCTTGGTAGCCATCGGGCTGAATATCGATTTGCCCAAGTCGGTCATCCGTCAAGCCATCCCGCGTGAGCAGGTTCACAACGCTGACCAGTTTCTGAATGGTGTCAACATGATGGCAACGATGCAGGAACTGACACAGGCAAAGGTCAAGGCTGACGGCACATTCTATTCGCCTAAAGCAGGTGAGCCTTTCCCATTGTTCAGCGAAAAAGATATAGACGGGCATATATGGACGAACGACAGCGTGAAAGGCCGCGTGATGGTGCTTAACCTGTGGTACTCCGGCTGTGGCCCTTGTCGCGCAGAGATGCCAGAATTATCCACGTGGAAGGAATTGCTGCCGAATGTAATGTTCTTTTCGGCAACCTACCACGATGCAGAATTAGCAAAGAAGATAACCGACAAACATCATTTCACTTGGACGCACCTCGTAGAAGCCGAGGATATGATGTCATGGATCGGAACCGAGGGTTTTCCATTAACCATTGTTATTGACAAGCAAGGACTTGTTCGTTATTCCGTTCACGGCACGAGCGAAGTGAAACGTGCAGAACTTTTGGCAAAGATAAAAGAAGCTGACGCAGAATGACAACATGTCAATCAATGACCGAAAGGTAGGCAACAAAACACAAGGACGGGTACCTGTTCAACAATACCTCATCCATGAGGTGTAGGGTTTTAGTTGAATTCTTTCCTACACCTTATTATATATGTGGAATGCTTCGGTGAAGGTACCTTTGCGACTTTGTCGCGAAGGTACTACCATTCGACAAAACAAAAAAAAGTGGTTCTTTTTTTTGTTTTGTTCTCATTTAATCGTACCTTTGTCGTTTAGAATAACTAACTGATAAATGATATGACTGTACAAATCAACAAACCCTATGTGATTGGTCTCGATCTTGGAGGCACCAATTCTGTCTTCGGCATCGTTGATGCAAGAGGAGAAATCAAGGCTACAACCGCTATTAAGACACAAGGTTTTGACAATGCAAAAGACTATGTCGATGCAGCTGTCAGCGCTTTGCAGCCCATCATTGAACAGGTGGGTGGTATCGAAACTATTAAGGCAATGGGTATCGGTGCACCTAATGCCAATTATTATAATGGTACCATTGAGACGGCTCCGAATATTGCGTGGGCTCACGATATCGTGGTGCCGTTGGCACAGATGTTCAGCGATGCCCTTGGTATTCCTGTTGCGATTACCAATGATGCCAATGCTGCCGCTGTGGGCGAGATGACATACGGTGTGGCTCGCGGAATGAAGAACTTTATCGTTATCACGCTGGGAACAGGTGTCGGTTCGGGTATTGTTGTCAACGGACAGATTGTCTATGGCTGCGACGGCTTTGCCGGTGAACTGGGGCACGTGACGATGGTGCGTGGCGAGGAAGGACGCCTTTGCGGTTGCGGCCGTACGGGTTGTCTGGAGACATACTGCTCGGCAACAGGTGTGGCACGTACAGCTCGTGAACTGCTGGCCAAGACGAATCAGCCGTCGCTGTTGCGCGACCTGAATCCTGACGACATCACTTCGCTCGATGTGTCTATCGCTGCAGGAAAAGGTGATGAGTTGGCAAAGAATATCTATGAGTTTACGGGTAAGATGCTGGGTGAGGCCTGTGCTGATTTCGCTACTTTCTGTAGTCCGGAAGCTTTTGTGTTCTTCGGCGGAATGGTGAAAGCTGGCGACTTGATTATGAATCCTATCAAAGAGGCTTACGATCGTCATGTGATGCCCGTCTTCCGAGGAAAGGCGCAGTTCCTCATCAGTAGTCTGGATGGTGCCAGCGCAGCTGTCCTTGGTGCATCGGCATTAGGATGGGAGATATAGGATCATAACAATGGAAAGAGAAGACGATATACGGCAGGCCGTAGAGGTGCTGCGAAAGGGTGGGGTGATACTCTATCCTACAGATACTGTTTGGGGTATCGGATGTGATGCTACGAATGCAGAAGCGGTGGCTCGCGTCTATGCCATCAAGCAACGCGACGACCATAAGGCGATGATTTGTCTGGTTGACTCCGATGTGCGTTTACAACGCTATGTCCGAAATGTGCCCGATGTGGCTTGGGATATGATGGAGTTGGCCAATAAACCGTTGACGGTTATTTTGGACAATGCCGTCAACCTTGCACCCAATCTGATTGCAGATGATGGCAGTATTGCGATGCGCATCACCCATGAGGAGTTTTCCAAGGAACTGTGCTACCGCTTCCAAAAACCGCTTGTCAGCACCAGTGCGAATATCAGCGGTGAGCCGGCAGCACAGAACTATCGGGATATCAGTGAGGAGATTCTGCAAGCTGTTGACTATGTTTGTAAGTCACGCCGTCAGGAACACAAGCCTCATACTCCTTCGAGTATTGTCAAACTGACTCAGAATGGTGAAGTAACGATAATAAGGAAATAAAAATGAGAAAAATTACAATCTGCCTGCTGTTCATCAGTATGATTGCAGGTGCACAGCCGGCAGCAGTGAAGAAAGCCGCAAACGCGGTTTTCACGCTTACTACTTATAAAGAAGACGGATCGGTATTGGCTACGACAAATGGTTTCTTTATCACGGCCGACGGTCAGGCGGTCAGCAGCTGGACACCTTTCAACGGTGCGGCTCGTGCGGAAGTGACTGATGCCAACGGACAACGGCATCAGGTGACAACCCTGATGGGTGCTAACGAACTTTACGACATCGCACGGTTTACCGTTGAGGGGAAAGCACCTGCCTATACCGCATCCATTACCCAACAGCCGTCATCCAACAGTCAGGCTTATCTGATTACACGCAGTTTGAAACCGCAGGCGGTTACCATCAGCAGTGTTGAGCAGTTTATGAATAAATATGCCTACTGTCTGCTTAGCGGAACCGATGGGGAAATTGACGGTGCAGCGGTCGTTAATGCCAACGGACAAGCTGTCGGTTTGGCTCATCAGTCATCAACGGCTGCCAGCACTGTGGACGTACGATATACTGGTGAGTTCCAACTCAGCGGCCTTTCTGTAAACGACCCATTGTTGCGCAATACAAAGATTCGTTTGGCGATGCCCACAAACATTCAACAGGCACAAATCGCCCTGATGTTGGCTGCCAGCGACAGCAGCGAGAAGTATGATGCAGCCATTCAAGACTTCATCCATTTGTTTCCTGAGGCCAATGACGGCTATTATGCGCTTGCATCCAAGGCGATAGCTGCCCAGAACTATACGCTTGCTGACGAGACACTGAAGAATGCTTTGAAGAAAGCCACGAAGAAAGACGAGGCCCATTTCAACTATGCCCGTCTGATCTATCAGGCACTGACAGCAGGTATGGCCAAAGAGGGTTCGCTACCTGCCGACTGGACATTAGATAAGGTAGAAGCAGAGACGAAGGCTGCCCAACAAATCAAGTCGGAGCCTGCCTTTGATCACTTACTGGCACAGGTTACTTTTGTGCGCGGCAACTATCAACAAGCCTACGACCAGTTTATGACACTTGTGAACAGCACGATGCGCAATCCGGAACTTTATTTCGAGGCCGCACAATGCAAGACGCAGCTGGGTGCCAGCGATGACGAGATACTGGCGCTACTCGACAATGCTATCGCTGTATGCGATACACCTTACGTGTCAACATCGGCACCATATTTCCTGGCACGAGCCGGTCAGGAGGAGAAAATGGGACAGTATCGCAAGGCGATGTTGGACTATTTCACCTATGAGTATTTCAATCGCGGGAATCTCTCTGCCGATTTCTACTATATGCGTGAACAGTGTGAGGCGAAGGGAAAGCTGTTCCAGCAGGCACTTAACGACATTCTTATTGCCATCCGTCTGGAGCCGAAAGAGCCGTTGTACTATGCGGAACTGGCAAACCTCAGTCTGCGTATCGGTAAACGGGAGACAGCCATCGAAGCGGCCAAGCACGCCCTCGAACTCGATGCCGACTATGCCGACGCCCATCTGGTGCTGGGTATAGCCCTTTGTGAGGAAGGGAAGAAGGCCGAAGGACGAGCGAGCATCGAAAAGGCAAAGGCTTTGGGGCATGTGCAAGCCGATAAGTTCTTGGAGAAGTATCGGTAAAAAGTAGCAAAATAAGGAACTCTCGTTCGAAAATAAAAATAAAACTACTTTTATTTTGTATTTTCCTCACTTATTCGTACCTTTGCACCGCTTTTGCAAATAAGGTCGGTTCCGTAGCTCAGTTGGATTAGAGCAACTGCCTTCTAAGCAGTAGGTCTTGGGTTCGAACCCCAACGGAATCACAAAATTCATATAATCTAAATCACTTTAAGGGTGGTTCTTTTTGATAACAATTGAAAGGGACTAATCTATGAAAAGAATTCTATTGATGATCTGTGCGCTGATGAGCGCGTTTTCATTGTATGCACAAGTAGCATACGAGTTGGTGACTGATGTTTCTTCTTTGGCAGAGGGAGACGTGCTGGTGGTGGCAAATGCTGATTATCAAACGGCATTGGGACCACAAAGTGGCAACTATCGGTCGGGTGTGAGTGTCGCTGTGAGTGGAAACACCATTAGTGGTGAAGGAATGACGTTGCTGGTCTTAGAGAAGTCGGGTAGTAACTGGGTGCTGAAAACACAAAATACCGGGAAATACCTCTATGCCAAAGGTTCCTCCAATGCCATTTTGGAAACCAATACGGTTTCGACAGCTGGTACGAAGGTGACCTTTACCATCGTAGAAGGAAAGGCAACGGTGAAATTCAATAAAAGCTCCCATGCATATTTGCGGTTCAGCCCTGGTCCTCCGCATGACTTCAGAGGATACGACTATGCAACATCCAAAGAGGATATACAAATCTACCGCAGGACGGGCGGAGAGACGGGGATAAATATTATTGGACAATTTGACAATTTACAATTTGACAAAGTGTCTGAGGCCTGGTATGATCTGCAAGGCCGTAAAATCGTCAAACCGTCAAATGGTCAAATGCTGAAGGGAGTCTATATTCAGAATGGCCGTCAGGTACTGGTGAAATAATCAGATGACGGCAATCGGTGTATTCTGTTGATTCATAAACTTCTGTATGCCATTGAGGAAATCTCCGGCAGCCATACGACGCTTGCCGGCAGGCTGTAGTTGGAAAATCTCCAACTGGTAGTCGGCAGTATTGATGAACAGCTTGTTTTTCTCAACGATCAATGTTCCAGGTTCATTGTTGGCAGGACGCTGACTCTTGGCCGACTGGTAGATTTTCAGTACCTGCGGTTGCTGATCGGCTATCTGCAGCTGCGTCCATGTGCCAGGATAGGGGCTGAGTCCACGAATGAAATCGTAGATCTTCTTGGCAGGTTGGTTCCAGTTGATACGGCAAGTATCCTTGAATATCTTCGGAGCCGCATAGAGGGCCGTACCAACAGGAATCATCTCTTCCTGCGGAAGCGTTTCAACAAAACCGTCGCCTTCTTCAATCTTCTGAATGGTATCTAAGCAAATTTGTGCACCCAGATGCATCAGTCCGTCATAGACGTATTCCACGTCCGCATCATCAGGAATATCAAAAGGACGTTGCATGATGACGCGGCCCGTGTCGATGTCATGATCGAGAAAGAAGGTAGTGACACCTGTTTGTGTCTCTCCGTTGATGACAGCCCAGTTGATGGGTGCTGCACCTCGATATTGGGGTAGGAGAGCTGCATGCACGTTGAAGGTGCCGAAGCGCGGCATCGACCATACAACCTCTGGTAGCATACGGAAGGCAACAACAACCTGTAAGTCGGCACGATAACTCCGAAGCTCCTCAATGAAAGCTGGATCTTTCATCTTCTCTGGCTGTAGGACAGGAATACCCTGTTCTAAAGCATATTGCTTGACAGCGGACGGTTGAAGCACACTTCCGTGACGTCCAACGGGTTTGTCGGGTTGTGTGACGACTGCTACTACATTATATTTTTTCTCAACAAGAGCGCGGAGTGTAGCGACAGCAAACTCCGGTGTGCCCATAAAGACGATTCTCATAATGATTAATGCTTCATGTTAAACCTATCTATTCCTCACTCATATCTGCTACCATCTGACGATAGACGGTGTATATGTGGGTGCGGGTGATGTAACCAACAAAGTGATTGTCTAAATCGACAACAGGTAGTACGTCGGCATTTGTCTCTTCGAACTTATTCATCACCTGATCCATTGACTCGTTGACACCCAGGGTGGTCTTCGGTTCGTGCATCAGTTGACTGACGCGGAAACGATGGTATAGTTCCGTTCGGAACATAATATGTCTGATCTTACGAATGTCGATGATTCCCAGCAATTTACCGGCGCTATCCAGAACGGGCAGATAGCTGAGACGACTGCCGCTGAAGACGTGCAGCATCTTACCCATCTCCATATCAGGGCCAACCGATTCGTAGTCTTTTTCAATAACGCTATCAAGACTCATCAGCGTGAGTACAGCATGGTCGGTGTGATGGGTGATGAGTTTTCCTTCACGTGCTAAACGCATGCCATAGATGCTGTGCTTCTCGAAGATGCTGATGGTGAGGTATGCACAGATGGATACAATCATCAACGGAATGAACAACTGGTATCCTCCCGTAAGCTCAGCAATCAGGAATATACCTGTGAGGGGAGCGTGCATGACACCTGCCATCACTCCTGCCATTCCGTAAAGCGTGAAGTTTTTTTCTGGGATATATACACCAATCTGATGCATATTCCATAAGCGGGCGAAGAGGAATCCTCCGAATCCACCAATAAAGAGCGAGGGCGCGAAAGTACCTCCGCATCCGCCGGCTCCATTGGTGGAACTGGTTGCGAAGACTTTCGTGATGACCACTAGCCCGATATACACAACCAGTAGTTCACCGTGTCCGGCAAACAGGGAGTTGTTCATAATCACATCCCAGTCGGCTTCTGTCTTTCCGTTGATCAGAATGTCAAGACCAGTATATCCTTCACCGTATAAAGACGGGAAAAGGAAGATGAGGCTACTCAACACAAGCCCACCTATTAGCAATCGCCAGTATCGGTGGTTGGCTAATCTAGCATATCCGCTTTCACAGAAGTTCATCACTCGTATGAAGTAGAGTGACAGCAATCCGCAGGCTATTCCTAATAGAATCGTTGCAGGAACGCGCTCTAATAACCATTCGCTTTCCATCTGGAAGGTGAACAGAGGTGCTGTTCCGGTAAACAGATACGAGAAACAGGTAGCGGTAACGGTAGAGATGAGGATGGGTAACAATGACGCCATTGTCAGATCGAACATCAATACTTCAAGCGTGAATACCAATCCTGCGATTGGGGCTTTGAAAATACCAGCGATGGCTGCTGCTGCACCACATCCCACCATCAGCATCAGCGTTTTGTTGTCGGTCTTAAAGAACTGTCCCAGATTACTGCCAATAGCAGAGCCTGTCAGCACAATCGGAGCCTCGGCACCTACCGATCCACCGAATCCGATGGTGATGGCTGAGGCTATAACTGAACTCCATGTGTTGTGTGCTTTCAGATGGCTACGTTTGGAGGAGATAGCATATAGGATGCGTGTGATACCGTGTGAGATATTGTCCTTGACGACATATTTGACAAACAGGGACGTGAGATAAATACCGACGACAGGAAAGACCAAATACAACCAGTTGAATGTAGAAGTATTGAAACCCGATGTCAACAGCGTTTGTATTTGATGAATCAGAAAGTGCAAAACGAATGCTGCTACAGATACCAGAAAACCAACAACGAACGACAACGCCAATGTGAACTGTCGTGGGGAGATATGCTCCTGTCGCCAGTTGCGTAGCTGTTCAAACCATGATGGTTTGTTGGTGATGGTGTTGATGTCTTCTGTTTGCATGTTTTCAAGAGTTGAGAAGTTCGTTAGCTTGTCTGATAGCGGCATCTGTGATATTATCGCCTGAAAGCATTTGGGCAATTTCTGTTACGCGCTCTTCGGAATTGAGCAGTGTCATACGGCTGGCGGTTCCCTGTTGTGTTTCCTCTTTATATACCTTATAATGTGAACGTCCAAGTGCTGCTATCTGTGGAAGGTGGGTGATAGAGATAACCTGTCGATTGTTGTCGCCCATCTCTTTCATCATCAATGCCATTTTCTGTGCAATCTTACCACTGACACCCGTATCGATTTCATCAAAGATGATGGTAGGCAGTTTGACGGCTCCGCTAATCATTGCTTTCAGGGAAAGCATCACGCGGGCGATTTCACCGCCGGAGGCTACCTGACTGACGGGTTGCAAAGCGGTACTGGTATTGGCACTAAACAGGAATTGTACTTTGTCGGCACCTTGTGCTGCGAGTTCTTTCGGTTCTATCTGAATTTGGAATCGTACATTGGGAATACCCAGCGGAACCAACCGTTGCAACATTTCCTTTTCGATGAGGCGTGCTCCCTGCTCGCGACTTTTGGTCAGTGCCGCTGCGAGCTGTTCACACTGTTTGTGCTTTTTCTCTACATCCTTCTGTAAATCAGCCAGCTCCTCATCGCTGTTATCCAATTGTTCGAGCCGCGTTTTTAAATCAGCTTGCAGCTGTAATAGTTCCTCAACACTGCCAACGTGGAACTTCTGCTCCAATGCATAGATCTTGTCGAGTTGTGTTTGTATCTTGTCAAGGCGGGCTGGGTCGAAGTCTATATCATCAATGCCATCGTTGATTTCTGTGGCGATGTCTTTGATTTCGATACGGCTTGTCTCCAAACGTTCAGCCAACTCACGCACCTTCGGATAAACCTCCTCAATGGACTGGAGACTTTGAATAGCACTCTTCAGGTCTTCTACGATATTGCGGTCGTCACCATTGAGTAAAGAATCTGCATGATAGAGACCTTGTTTGATGTCTTCTGCATGCGTAAGCGTTTCACTTTCCTGTTCCAATTCCTCTTGCATCCCTTCATAGAGGTTGGCACTTTGGATATCGTTATATTGGAAACGAAGATATTCTTCGTCTTTCCGATTCTGTTCGATAGCAACACGCAAATCAATCAGACGCTTTTCTAACTGTTTGTATTCATCATACGCTGTACGATAGGCACTGCGTTGTTGCGCGTTGTCACTGATGATATCAACCACATTTAATTGAAAGTCTTCCTGTTGCAGTAGCAGGTTCTGGTGTTGTGAGTGCACATCGACCAACTGTTCACCGAGCGTTCGCATCTGTGCTAACGATACGGGTGTGTCGTTGATGAAGGCGCGCGACTTTCCTGCGGCGGTCAGTTCGCGTCGGATGATGCAGTCACCGGCATCGTAGTCGATGTCGTTTTCTGTGAAAAAAGGTTCCAGTTGATAACGCGACAAATCGAATTCCGCCTCAATCGTGCATTTGGCACATCCGTCCTTGATGGTCTTGCTGTCTGCACGGTTGCCGAGCAGGAGTCCGATGGCTCCGAGAATGATACTTTTACCCGCACCAGTTTCGCCGGTAATGACGGAGAAACCTGGATAGAACTCCATATCGAGTTCGTCAATGAGGGTATAGTCTTTGATATATAGTCTTTTCAGCATTTATTCCTTGATTTTATTCCATGCTTCGTTCTGTGAAGCATTGATGGAAAAGAGAATATCGTAAACTGACTGCTTCTCTTTTTGTGTGCCCTTGCCTTTATAGATATTAGCGAGTTCATCGCGTTTGTAGTCTGTCCATATCTGCGGTAACATACTCAACGGCTTGTCTTCGTGTGCTTTTTTCAAATTCTCCTCAATCGTGGTGGTGATGGCAATGCGTCCGCGTTCAGCACTGTTCGCCATTTCGTCCAGTCCCAACCGATAATAGTCATACTGCATTTTCCGGAATGGTTCCATTGCTCCATCCAGATAGTCGTTGATGATGGCGAATCGGTTGCGGCTGTTCTCGAATGATTTCCATCCGGGGAATTGCAGACTTTGTGCATTGTTCACCAAGTTCATGCATCGTTGCAGGACATCTTCGCCGCCCTTTGGCGAGAAACTGTCAAGGTCAAGTCCGATGATGAGGTATGCATAATAGGCAATAAGCGCTGTAAGTTGGTTATCTACCGTTTCGTCATTGTATTCCAATTGGTCAAACTCCGCGAAGTAGAAATCAAAGTTGTCATCCTTATTATTATATAAGGTGGTAGTGTAGGTGGAATTATAGACAGGACGGTTAGCTTGTATCAGTGCGTTGCATGTGAACGTGTTGGTTGACGCATCGTGTTTGGTAACCGTGATGTTGAAATTGCACACGATGCGTTCGTTCTTCTGAAACTGCAGATTGGTCCACTGACGGTCGTTGATAAACTGTTCAAGTGTTTTCTGCAAGTTCTCAAACACCGACTTGTCAGTTCCTTGTATCTGATTGCTGTTGATGGTGACGCGCGCTTGCAGTTCCTGTGCCTGAAGAGATAAGGAACAACATAGCGTAATGATGATACTAGCAATGATCTTCTTCATAACGTTTTCTCTAACTCGTCAATGATATCTTTTGCAACTTCAGCTTTTGGTTTCTTGTCGAAAGCTTTCTGATGGTGTTTTGATATGATTGTAATCTGATTGTCATCGCTACGGAAGGTGGTACCTGGGATGCGTGTAGAATTCAGTACAATCATATCGGCATTCTTCTTCTGCAGTTTCAAGCGTGCATTCTGCTCCTCATCGTTGGTTTCCAAAGCAAAGGCGACAATGCGTTGGTCATCGCGTTTCATCTGTCCTACAGCTGCAGCGATATCGTGTGTGGGTTTCAGGCGAATCACTAAATCCTGATCTTTCCGCTTGATTTTCTGGTCGGCAACCTGTTCTGGTTGGAAGTCTGCCACAGCAGCACAGAGGATGGCAACATCGGCAGTGGGGAAGGTGTTGGTTGTTGCCTCATACATCTGTTGACAACTTTCCACATCAATGCGACGGATGCCTTCCGAACAGGATAATGATACGGGACCTGCCACCAATGTAACCTGAGCACCGCGCTGCAGACATTCCTCAGCAAGTGCAAACCCCATTTTCCCGCTGGAGTAGTTGCCGATGAAGCGTACGGGATCAATCTTCTCATAGGTAGGACCGGCAGTAATCAGTACATGTTTGCCTGCAAGGGTGTTGGGTGTTGGTTGTTGGGTGTTGGCAAAGAATTGCTCCAGATATTCAATAATCTGTTCTGGCTCTTCCATTCGTCCTTTCCCCTCCAATCCGCTGGCAAGGAAGCCGCTGGCGGGTTCGATGAAGTGGTTACCGTATTGCTTCAATTGTTCGATGTTCTGCTGTGTGCTGGGATGACGGTACATATCGAGATCCATTGCAGGAGCAATGAACACAGGGGCTTTCATTGACAGATAGGTGGTGATTAGCATGTTGTCTGCAACACCATGAGCCATCTTTCCCAATGTACTGGCTGTACAGGGTGCTATCAGCATGGCATCAGCCCATAGTCCGAGGTCAACATGTGAGTTCCACGTGCCGTCGCGTTGTGAGAAAAATTCGCTGACGACGGGTTTGTGGGTGAGTGCCGACAAGGTGATAGGCGTAATAAACTCCTTGCCTGCAGGCGTAATAACCACTTGCACCTCAGCTCCTTTTTTGATAAGTCCGCGGATAATCAGACAAGCTTTATAGGCTGCGATGGAGCCAGTGATTCCTAATACGATTTTCTTGCCGTTCAACATCGGTATTATTTACTATTAAACTCTCTCAAACGGATGCGTGTAAGCATCTGCTTGGTATTGTTGGTGAAGTCGCTGGAAAGAATCCAACTGTAATAACCCGGATCGCGACGCAATACCTCGGCAACGGGTACACCTTTATATTTTCCGAAATTAAACACCTCTTGCTTCAGGGGTTTTCCGTCGGTATCGGTGAGTGGGTTGCCTTTGGCATCAGTCATTTCCTTCCAAATCATCCGACCAGCAAAGTCCACATTGTCATTGGTCTTTGAGAAAGCTGCCAGCTCATCCATATCGTTGTGCAGCACACGGTCTTCTTCCTCCTGCATTCCGGGAGCATATCGGTCGAGCTGTGCCTGAAGAACCAGATAGGTGGCTTCTGTGTCTTGGTCAGCAAGGTGAGCTTGGAAGTCGTCCTCCATTTTCCTTCCTACATAGAATTTATATGCGGCAGCAAGGTTGCGGCGTTCCATGCGATGGAAGATGGTTTGGACATCAATCATCCGACATTTGCTGAAGTCAAAGTCAATACCTGCACGCAGGAATTCTTCTGCCAGCATCGGAATGTCGAAGTGGTTCGAATTGAAACCCGCGAAGTCGCAACCGGAAAACACGCTGTTCAGTTTCGGAGCCAGTTCCTGAAAGGTCGGCGCCTGAGCCACCTGTTCGTTGGTGATACCCGTCAACTGTTCCACTTCTGCGGGAATAGGCTTCTGTGGGTTGATGAAAAGGTTGCCCCGTTCTTCAGAACCGTCGGGCGATACTTTGATATAGGATATCTGAATAACCCTGTCATTAACAAGGTCAAGCCCCGTTGTCTCCAGGTCGAAGACAATCAGGGGCTTTGTAAGATTTAATTTCATAGCTAATTGTTAATCGTTTAACAGCATAGGCATAATCAGCATCAGGACATCTTCATTCTCAGGCTGTTCAGCAGGAATGATGACGCCTGCACGTGATGGGTCGGCCAACTGGATTTGTATCTCATCTCCTTCCAGATTGTTCAGGATTTCAACCATACTGGAACCCTTGAAACCGATGCTCATTGATTGACCTCCGTATTCACAGGTGATACTCTCCTTTGCGCTGGTAGCGAAGTCGATATCTTCAGCGTTGAGTTCCATGTGACCGTTTTCCAAGTGGAAACGAATGAGCTGGCTGCTGTCGCTGGCGAAGGGGAGCACGCGGCGCAAAGCACCCAACAGACTCTTTCTGTCGATGGAGACGAGGTTGGGATTATCTTGAGGTATGACGCTGTTGTAGTTGGGATAACGTCCTTCAATGAGTCGGCAGATAAGTTTTCCGTCGGTGAAACTGATTTCTGCAGAACGGTCATCGAATTTCAGCACCACATCGCCACCATCCTTACTCAATACAGCCTTCAGCAACTGTGCCGGTTTCTTCGGTAATATAAATGATGCCGGTACGTCGCTCTTTACGCTGAAGTTTTTGTTGCGCACCAGTTTATGACCATCGCTGGAAACTATGGCAAGACTATCGGCTGTCAGGTCGAAATAGATACCATTCATTACGGGACGCAACTCATCCTGTGCTGTTGCAAACAGTGAGCGGTTGATATTGTCAACAAGAATCGATGCGTTGATGGTGATGGTTGTTGCGCCATCAGAAATCGGCTGTGCCTTCGGATATTCATCGGCATTCTGTACTGGGAAATTGTAAGAACCATTCTGATAGGTCACATACATCTTCATCTCATCGAAGTTCACATCAATGTTCAGGGGTTGCTCTGGTAATTCCTTGACAGCATCAATAATCGTATGGTTGGAAACGGCGAAACTTCCTTCTCCTTCACATTCGTCGAGTGGCAATACTGATGTCATGACGTTTTCGCTGTCGGAAGCGGTAATGACAAGTTGTCCATTGTTTACTTCAAATAGGAAATCATCGAGGATGGGCAAAGAATTTTTGCTGTTGATGACTCTGGAAAGTGTCAGCAATCGGTTGCTGAGCGTGTTGCTTGAAATGTTAAATCTCATTGGTATTTTGTTTTTTAGTTAATTATTCTTTGATTTTCATCGGACAAAAATACAAAAAAGCATTGTTTCTAACAAAAAAACAAGCCAAAAGTTTCGCTATTTTGAACTATTTTAGTAATTTCGCAACGAAAACAGAATAAAACAACTTAATAATAAAAAAAATAATGGATTTACAAGGAAAGATTATTGCAGTGCTCCCGGAGCGTAGTGGAGTGTCTGCACGTGGTGAATGGAAAGCTGGTTCATTTGTTTTAGAGACACATGATCAGTATCCTAAGAAGATGGTTTTTGATGTATTTGGTGCTGATCGATTGGCTCAGTTTGCCATCAAGGCAGGTGAGGAATTGATAGTATCATTTGATATAGATGCTCATGAATATCAGGGACGCTGGTACAATAGTATCCGTGCTTGGAATGTGCAGCGTGTTGATGCTGCAGCAGCGCAGGCTGCTGCTCCCGTAGCTGCAGCACCCGTTGCCCCTGCACCGGCACCTGTTGATGGTGCTAATGCTCCGTTCCCTGCACAAAGTGAGGGCGAGAGTACTGACGATCTGCCATTCTGATAGACTTTGTGTTTTGAAGAGCATATCGTGATTGCTATAAAGCAAATAACACACAAAGAGGCCATTCGAATGGCCTCTTTGCATATCATCTTCGTATAGACTTATCCAATTCCCATTATTCCAACGGAGCATTCTTGAGTTGTTCAAGGGCACGGCATAGTTGGTCGGGACATGATGTTTCTTTGTTGCCACAGCGGATACCGTTGATACGGGCAATCACATCATCGATTTTCTGACCACGCACCAATTGACAGATGCCTTGTAGGTTTCCATGACAGCCGCCCATGAAGAAAACCTGTTGGATAACGTTGTTCTCGTCGGCAGTTACGTCAATGAGTTTTGAACAAGTTCCTTGAGTCTCGTACTGGATATGTTTTGTTTTCATCTTATTCCAGAATCTGTGTCACCTCAACCTTTGGCTGCATCTCATAGTAGGTAGGGATGTAGGCACGATTGGTTGCATATACTTTCAGTGGAACCAATCCCGGCTCAGGGTTCTCCGTGCGAGGAGTAAACCTGATGACGCCGTCTGTCAGCGGAATCTCTTTGGAATTGTCAAGGACGACCTTTTGAATGTCGATAATCACACGACGGCTAACAGTTGGAACATGATCACGCAAAGTCGTACGGACTCTGGCGATGACCTTCGCATACATCGGGATGGCTACTCTGCCATCTTTTGTTAGCACATCATGAGCTGTCACCAACTCAATGGTCTGGCCACTCTTCAGTTTATGCACATTGATTTGCTGTTTGGCAATCACCGGAACAACTGTACCAGCTTCCAAAGTCATTTTCTCGCTACTTTGTCCGTAAACAAGCGTTGCTGCAAGAGAAAAGACAAATAGAAAAAAGTTTCTCATATAAATATCAATATGTGTAAATTTCACCTGTCATTGAAGCATGACCATCCTGGAAGAAACCTCCTGATTGGCTCTGCTGACTCATCAGTAAGACGATGCAGCCACCACGTTTAGCAGCCTCCTTACGGATTTTCTTCATCGTTTTCTCGCTGAAATGACCAGCGGTGATAGAGAACGACCAAGTACCGCTGGAGTGTTTCTCTACCTGTCCAAGCGACTTCAGACCGATAACTTCGTTCTTGTCGTTGACAATTCTAACTTTCTCCCAGTCATCTGGAGAATTCACATAAACTTTCTGAGACATCTGCTGAACACGACCGCTACCAAAGCGTACCTCTGAGAGAGCAGCGCGTCCAATCGTGTTGTCCACGTCTTCACCCTCATAGCGGAACTTGATGTAGTAATCTGTCACTTCAGATACCTTTCCCTTGATGACATTTCCATTGTGGTAAACCACCTCGTCTTGTGCAAAACAACTGATGCTCACGAACAGGAGCATAAAACATAATAGTCTTTTCATAATGATTTAGAATTTAAATTGGTGCAAATATAAATAAGTGTTGTCAAATATGCAAGAAAAAATGAATTATTTTGTTGGATCAATTTCTTTGATGATACCATGACGATAAGCGTAAAGGAGTTGTTCGAGGTCTTTGATCTGCTCACTAATCTCCTCTCCTTGGTCGGTGTCGACTACACGCATGCGGTGGTCGCTCATCTCGACAATCTGCGTGGTGCTAACAATGTCGCTGCCTCGAAGGATGGCATCAGCTGTACTTGTAAAGTGCTCATGCTGAACGAGTTGGAAACCGCGGCTGTGATAGATGAGCGTGTATCCGGCGATACCTGTGGTCTTGTGATAAGGCTCAGAGAAACCTCCATCGATTACCATCAGTTTGCCATTTGCCTTGATCGGATTCTCACCTTTGTTGACGTGTACAGGAACGTGACCGTTGATGATGTGACGGTCCTTACCTTTTATACCGAAGCTGTCGAGAATACGCTCTACGACTTCTTCATTGTCGCGTAACTTGAAGTAGTTGCCTTTCTCTTCGACATGCGTCTCCTTATCTTTGAGGAAATAACGTTCAAAGGTGGCCATCTTTGACTTGTCGAATAACGGTGAGTCTGGACCGCACCATAGGTAGAGGAAATAATCTACGGCATAGGCTTTTTCTTCGGAAGGAGAATCACTCTGGAAGGCAGTGCGAACCATCATGCCTATCTGGTGCATCAGTTCCTTGCCACTGTATTTCCTGCCGGGATAGATTTCAACCTCTTTCAAGGTGCCGTCCTCATTCAAAGGAACAGCTGCATGGAAGAGCAGGTTCTTGTTACAGATAGAGAACATACAACCGTGTTGCAAGATGGAGTTGATGTGCTTGTGCAGTTTTTCGCTGACCATAAACGAGTGGCGTAGACGACGCATCAGTGTCTCTTCTTCCTCTGTCAATTTGTTCGGGTTCTTGGGGTCTACGGTGGGGAAGCGGCACGAAATCATTGGATATTCTTTGCCATTGATGGTGCAAATGCCTTTTTCGTAATCGATGTTGTCAAGCAGATTACGTTCCTGCATGCCCCATGAAGGATTGCGCTCGAAGATTTGTGCCTCAACCTTGAATTGTAATACACTGATAGCTTTGTGCATACGTGCAGTGAGCAACTCCGTCTTATGGTCGATGTCATCGGATTCACCAACTTTCGGCAGGAAAGCGATGCAGGGATCGTCACCGTATATTTCCATCGCAAATGTGGCCAGTGGTACGAGGTTGATTCCATAACCTTCTTCCAGGGTAGCCATATTGGCATAGCGTAGCGACAAGCGGATGACATTACATATACAGGCATCGTTTCCTGCCTGTGCACCCATCCACAAGATATCGTGGTTGCCCCATTGAATGTCCCATCTGTGGTATTTTCCAAGTGTGTCCATAATGATATGAGCACCCGGTCCCCGGTCGTAAACATCACCTAAGAGGTGGAGTTGCTCGATAGACAACCGTTGGATCACATTACAAATCGCACAAATAAAATCGTCTGCACGGCCTGTAGAGATGATGGTGTTGATGATGGCACTAACGTAGTCGGTTTTGTCCTTGTCGTTTGTGTTTTCATGCAACAGTTCCTGAATGATATAGCTGAAGTCGTCGGGCAGACTCTGACGTACTCTGAAACGCGTATATTTGCTAGATACATCGCGGCAGATACACACCAGTTGATGAATGGTAATCTGGTACCAGTCATGGATGTCTTCATCGGCTTGTTTGACCAGTTCAAGTTTTTGTTCTGGATAGTAGATAAGCGTACACAGTTCACGCTTCTCCGATTCGCGCAGCGTATTACCAAACAGGTCATTGACCTTGCGCTTGATGTTTCCAGATGCATTTTTCAGTACATGACGGAATGCTTCGTGTTCACCATGAATATCTGCCAGAAAGTGTTCTGTGCCCTTCGGCAGGTTCAAGATGGCTTGCAGATTGATAATCTCTGTACTGGCATCTGCAACTGTCGGGAAGGATCGCGACAGCAGTTGCAGATAGCGTTCATCTTTGAAAGGTTTTTCGTTGTGATTTGTCATGGATGATAGAATGTTTTAGTGAATAATCAATTGTTTGATACGATGGGTCTTTTTGTCGTCAAGAGGTGTTATTGGCATAAATCCTTCTTCCAGCAGGACAGTATTAGATAAAATCTGTATAAGTCTGGACGCCAAATCTTTAAGCTTCATATACTTTAGTACTTCTTGAAGCTTGTCTTCATCATAGTCTTCATGTCTCAATACCTCATAGAATTCAGTCAGATGACGCATACTAAGGGTACGTTTCTGGATGTGGTATTTTATGTTCAGCAGCATGATGCAGATGGTCTTGATGACATCGTCAACACCTTCTGTTTCCCATTTCAGTTTGTCTTGCAACGATGATTTCTTATTGAGCAACTCTTTGCGTTCCAAAGGCTCACTGCTTTTTTTCTTTCTTCTTGGAAAACGGTCAATGCTTGCAGCATCGATAGTTGGAATGGTGAGTTGCATGCGGCTGATACCTACATCAAGAATGTTTCTGATGTATTCGTCATCCGCATAGAGCATGATGCGTCGCCATTGTACAGGTTTGATGTCACGCAGGTTCAGTATCTGATCACTTGTCAATGGGTTACGAATCATATCCTTTTCTTTCCCAACATGGAGCAGGGAAGAGACAGCTTCTTTTTCCATCGCAGTCATCAGTTTGTAGTATCGGCTGTCAATGACCTTTTGGTAGAATACCAGCATCGTCTCAGCCATCTGCTGATAGGAAACATTTTTGTTTAGCAAACTCGATGGAACTGTTGTGCATCGCTTATTCCAACCTAAGAACAGTAGATTGTCTCGTTCAAGATCCGTAGATACCTGAAGGGCATCTGCCCGATGAATCATCTTATATTGGTAGAGTGCAGTTTTACATACCTTGCAGATGTGCTGCTCACGCATACGGATATACTGCTCAAGCTGCCAATGTGGGGAAATCACGATGGCAACTCCCTCCTTATAGGCTTGTTTGGCTACTCTTGCAGCCTCGCGACTCCAGCAGGCGTGAATATGGAAAATGTCAGGATGCTGTTCTTTCAGAAGAGTCTCTGCCTCTTTTCGTTGGGTGACGACCTGCACGTCTGCCACCTCCTTCATAGCAGCTACCAATGTGAGCAAACCGTCGGAAACCAGCTCACCCTGTGTGATTTTTGGTATATAGTGCAGTATGTTCATAATCTTCCCTTTTATAGTTTATGACTGATAAAATCGTTTTCGTCTGACCGTAAATATTTGTATTTCATTGCCGCCATGTTCCAAAACAGGCGTATTTCATAGGGAATAATTTTCCATGTGGATATATCCTCTTGGAACAGTTGAATGGTTTTCTTGCCGATAACGATACGCAGGCAAATTGTAATGGCGAGTGCGATGACCGCTATAGCGGTAAGTATCCATCGTTGGGTGATAATAGACACGATGATAGCTGCTATAATGAGCAGGTAGTTCATGTGTAATGCTGTTTGATCAAGATTAAACAACCATCTGTGACGATAATTACGCGCCATGTGTTGACGGTTTTCCAAATAGAACAGGTGCTTGTTGCGCCACTCCTTCTGAGTTGGCTGCTGTTCTGTCAGCCATGATTCCGGACGCAGTTCAACAGCAGTAGCTCCCTTCTGTGCGTATTTGTTGACGATAAAGTCGTATTCGCCTCGCAGGTATTTCAGATTGCCGCGATAACCGTCATTGCTGATAAACTCACTCTTGCGGAACATCAGGTTACAGCTATTGTGTCTGTATGCCGTTTTGCTTTGCGCCTCACGCAAAAGATAGAGATTGGTGTGTAACCGTTCAAAGCGCCAGAATGCGGGTGTGTCGACATCGTAGCGGGTATAGCCATATACGAGGTTTATATTCTTGTGACAGTTGCTCGCCATCGTTGACAGCCAGTGTGTTGAGGTAGGGTAGCACTGAGCATCGGTCAACAGTATCCATTCGTTCTTTGCTGCTTTCACACCCAGCGTCACAGCCAGTTTCTTACGGCTCATATATCGCGAACTGTCTGGAATATAAGTGTAGTATAGATGCGGATTGTCGGCAAAGCGCTTCAGCACGTCTTCCGTATCGGAGTCGCCTTTCCAGGTAACTACAATCACTTCAAAGTCCGGATAGTCCTGTTCCAAGATCAATGGTAGGTAATGTTCCAACTCGTGCGCATTCTCATGAGGTGTAAGGATGATGGACACAGGAGGTGCAGTATGGGATACTTTTGAGTATTCCTGTGCAGCTTCATCGTCAGAAACTACAACGATTCCTTTGGGTTTGCGCAGCAAACCGTTCAGGAAAGGAGTCGTCAGCGCCAGAACAAGAATGATGGCACCTATAACTATCGTTATCGTATCTATCGTCAACATCTTTTTTATAAGTCCTCAGTAATATACCCCACAGGCAGTTTCCTACAGTTATACTGACTGGCCATAATCTCTCCGTAGGCTCCGGCACTACGTAGCGCCAGCAGGTCTCCACGATGTGTTTTATTCAGATCGATGGCTTTGGCAAACACATCGCTTGACTCACAGATAGGTCCTACCACATCATACGTTTCTTTTGGTTCCTCACTTGATATGTTTTCAATCTTGTGATAAGCCTGATAGAGAGCCGGACGAATCAAGTCGGTCATTCCTGCATCTACAATTGCAAACTGTTTGGCGGTACCTTGCTTTATATATAAGGTACGCGTGATGAGTGAACCCATTTGGGCAACAACGGCACGTCCCAACTCAAAGTGTAGTTTTTGACCAGGACGGAGTTTCAGGTGACGGGCGTATGTGTCAAAGAATGCTTTGAAATCGGGAATTGGCACACGGTTGGGATGTTGATAGTCGATGCCTAATCCGCCTCCGACGTTGATATGTTCCAATTTGATGTGCCGTTTTTCCAACTCGTTCTGCAGATCGTTAATGCGATTGCAGAGAGCGGCAAAATCACCCATATCAAGAATCTGACTTCCGATGTGGAAATGAAGACCCATGAACTTCACGTTTTTCATTTGAGCAGCCTCTTCAATCGCCGCTTCCATATCACGCATCGCAATACCGAATTTGTTCTCTGCCAGTCCTGTGGTAATCTTTGCGTGGGTGTGCGCTCCCACATCGGGGTTGATGCGGAAACAGATAGGGGCTATTCGATCGCGTTTAGTCGCTAACTCGTTGATAACTTCGAGTTCTGCAACGCTTTCCACATTGAAACAGAAGATGTTCTTGTCTAAGCCCAGATTGATTTCCCAGTCGCTTTTGCCTACGCCGGCATAAACGATTCTGGAAGCAGGGAATCCGGCATTCAACGAGGCTCGTATCTCACCGCCGCTCACGCAGTCGGCACCCAGTCCTGCTTGACAGATGACATTGAGTACCTTCGGATTGGCGTTCGCCTTGATGGCATAGTGAACGACAAAGCCTTCGTGTTTGCCAGCCTCCTGGTTGATGGTGCGTAACGTTTCACGCAGTAGCTCCGTATCATAGTAGTAGAACGGAGTTTCCATCTGGCTGAACTTCTCTATGGGGAATATACCTTTCATGTTGTTCTTGCTTATGATTGTGTTGTGTATGTGTTGTTTGTCGGGAATCTTTATTCGAAGAGTACCTTGCTTAGGTTCTGCAGTGCCCGTTTCTTATCACTTTCCTTGATGAGGAAAGAGATGTTGTAGTTACTGCCACCATAGCTGATCATGCGAACGGGGATATTCTTCATGGCATCGGTAGCGAGTGTTTCAAAACCGAGATTACTCCAGTCGAGGTCACCTACAACACAGATGATACACATGTTAGAGTCAACAGTCACGGTACCGTATTTCTTCAGCTCATCGACAATCTCGTTCAGATGGGTATCATTGTCGATACTCATTGATACGCCGACCTCAGAGGTGGCAATCATGTCGATAGGCGTCTGGTAACTCTCGAAAATCTCAAATACTTTGCGCAGGAAACCTGTTGCCAGCAACATACGGCTCGATTTAATCTTGATGGCTGTGATATTGTCTTTGGCTGCAACAGCCTTGATCTTGCCGCGAACGATGACATTGTCGATGATAGTTCCTTCCGCATCTGGCTCCATCGTGTTTTTCAGACGAACCGGAATACCTGCAAATTTGGCGGGCTGGACACAGGTGGGGTGCAGAATCTTTGCACCGAAATATGCCAACTCAGCAGCTTCTTCAAAGTTTAGCTGACGTACAGCCTCTGTGTTCTCAACGACACGCGGGTCATTGTTGTGCATACCATCGATATCTGTCCATATCTGAATTTCATCGGCATTCAGCGCAGCACCAATCAGTGAGGCCGTATAATCAGAACCTCCACGTTGCAGATTATCTACTTCACCATAAGCATTGCGACAGATGAATCCCTGTGTGATGTAAATCTGGTAGCCCTCATTTTCCTGCATGATGGCATTCAGCTTTTCCTTGATATATTGCGGGTCTGGCTCTGCATTCTTGTCGGTACGCATGAAGTCGAGAGCGGAAAGCAGCACGGCTTTAATGCCATTCTCCTGCAGGTAGTTTACGATCATATTCGTGCTGAGCACCTCTCCCTGAGCAACGATGCTCTTTTCTTCAAAACTGGTAAAGAGGTCTTTGGTGAAGGTACGCAGATAATCAAACTCTCCATGCAGGAACTCAAGTGTCTTTTGTTTGTACTCGTCAGTGGAATAGAGGTCTTCCACATGCTGCATATACTTTTTTTCGAGGTTGTTGATAATCTCGTTGGCACCTTCAGGATTCTTCTTGTACAGATAATCCGAAATCTCCACCAGTGTGTTGGTTGTTCCGCTCATCGCAGAGAGAACGACAAATGTCGGTTCGCCCGACTTGGTAATCAGTGAGGATACATTCTTCATCCGTTCTGGTGAACCTACGGATGTACCTCCAAATTTCATTACTTTCATATTCTATCGTATGTTTTATGATTTCTTATTCATCAAATTCTAACTCCTGACTAAGGTCGATGTCGTGGAATTCTGCCGTCACATTTCCCATTCTGCCTTCTTTACAGCGATATACGGTAGCTTTCACCTTGCTAATCATTGAGATGTTGTGGGTGGTCATAACCACAGCAGTTCCTTTCTCACTAATCTTCTTCAAGATAGACATGATATTGCCAGTCGTTTCAGGATCGAGGTTTCCTGTCGGTTCATCGGCAATGATAATGGTGGGATGATTCAAAATGGCGCGTGCGATGGCAAGACGCTGCTGCTCACCGCCTGACAACTCGTGGGGCATCTTCATCAGTTTGTCTTCCAGTCCCACAAGGGCTAGTACCTCATTGATGCGATTGTTGATTTCGTCGTTGTCTTTCCAGCCCGTAGCCTTCAGCACAAAGCGGAAGTTCTTCCATACGGTGCGGTCGTGGAGGAGTTGGAAATCCTGGAAGATGATTCCCATCTCTTTACGGAGCGCAGGTATGTGTTTTCGGCGGATGGTGGTGATATTGCGTCCCAACACCTCGGCTTTCTCTGCGTCGCTCTTCTTGACATCCAGTTCGCAGTAAAAGGTCTTCAGTAGTGAACTTTTACCCGATCCGACTTTTCCGATGATGAAGATGAATTCGCCCTCGTTTACTTGAAAGTTTACGTCTTTTAATACGCAGACGTCATCTTGATAGACATTTACATTTTGATAGTCAATCAGCATATTGATAATATTTTTTGATTATATCATTTCTGTTTACTCTCCCAGATTGGAAGTTCTATTTGCTCTTAGCCATCCTACGGTCTTTATCCCAGTTGGGGTCGTGGCGTTTCTGTAGTTCCAACGCGATGTCCTCAATGCGCAACCCCTTGCTGGTGAGCAACACCAACAGGTGGTAGAACATGTCGGATGCTTCATAAATGAGTTTGTCGTTTGTGCCGTTGGTGGCTTCAATCACTGTTTCCAAAGCCTCTTCGCCTACCTTCTGCGCCATTTTGTTGACACCATCCTTGAAAAGTTTCGTTGTGTAGGAACCTTCGGGCATCTCCTCATGGCGTTTCTCAATGAAATCTTGCAGCTCAGAGAAAAACAGCAAGGGATTTGAAAGATCCAGAGGGGTGTTCTCTTCGCCCCAACAGGTATCGGTTCCTGTGTGACAAGTTGGTCCAACAGGATTTACCTTCACCAGTAGGGTGTCGTTGTCGCAGTCGTTCTGTATGCTGACAAGGTTCAGGTAATGACCAGATGTCTCACCTTTTGTCCACAACGTATTACGGGTGCGGCTCCAAAACGTTACCTTCTTGGTCTTCACAGTTTTCTCATAGGCTTCCTGATTCATGAAGCCAAGCATCAGGACGTTCTTGGTCTTTGCGTCCTGGATGATAGCAGGAACCAGTCCTCCGAGTTTTTCAAAATCTATTTTCATATATAATGCTTAATTTCTTATTTTCCTAAACGACTAAACGACTAAACGACCAATCTCCCAAACAACTAATTCAATCTCACATTGATTCCTTCGGCACGCAGGTATTGCTTCAGTTCCTGAATGGCAATTTCGCCGAAGTGGAATACACTGGCGGCAAGAGCGGCATCAGCCTTTCCTTTGACGAATGCATCGCGGAAATGTTCCATTGTGCCGGCGCCACCGCTGGCGATGATGGGAATGGGCAATTCATCAGAGAGCCGTGCCAACGCTTCATTGGCAAACCCGTTCTTCGTGCCGTCGTGATCCATACTGGTAAACAGGATTTCTCCTGCACCGCGATCTGCCACTTCTTTTGCCCACTCAAACAAGCCACGTTCCGTACGTTCACGCCCACCTTTCACATAACAGTGCCAACCATCTGGATCGAATCGTGCATCGATGGCACAGACACAAACCTGTGAACCGAAATGGTTGGTAATCTCGTTGATTAGCTCAGGACGACGCAAGGCTGCGCTGTTGATGCTCACCTTGTCGGCGCCGGCATGCAATAGCCGTTCTACATCAGCCAGTTCGTTGATGCCTCCTCCCACCGTGAAGGGGATGTTGATTTCTCTTGCCACACGTTCCACCATTTTGGTAAATGTCTTCCTTCCTTCGAACGAAGCGGTGATGTCAAGAAAGACCAATTCGTCGGCTCCCGCATCGCTATAGGCCTTTCCCAATTCTACGGGATCACCAGCATGACGGAGGTTGATGAAATTGGTTCCTTTCACAGTTTCGCCGTCTTTCACATCCAGACAGGGGATAATCCTTTTAGCAAGACTGGAGGAGAAATCAGACAATCTAGAAGTCTTAAGTTTGTCAATATTGATACGTCCCTCGTAGTATGCTTTGCCGAAGACGACAGCAGGGATGCCTTCACGTTCCAGTTGCAGGATATCATCTGTCGATGAAACTCCGCCGCTGGCAATGAGGTGCAGGGTGGGGTATTCCGCCATCATACGTTTGTATAAATCTATGGCAGGTCCGCTGAGCATTCCGTCTTTGCTGATTTCTGTACACAACACATTTTTGACTCCATGCGCTATGTATTTCTTCAAGAATGGAAGCAGGTCTTCTTCGGAATCTTCCTTCCAACCATTGATGCTCACCTTTCCGTTTCTCACGTCGGCACCGAGAATCACTCTGTCGGCACCGTATTTGTCCAACCACGAAAGGAAGAGATCGGGTTGCGTAACGGCAATGCTTCCTACCGTTACCATCGCCGCACCAGCTTTGAACGCCTTTTCGATATCAGCTTCTGTTTTGATGCCTCCACCGAAATCAACAATGAGATTTGTTGCTTCAGTAATCGCCCGTAACACGTGGTCGTTGACAACATGTTTCGACTTGGCACCATCGAGATCTACCACATGCAACCGGCGGAACCCAAGACGCTCGAATTCCTTGGCTTGGGCCACAGGGTCTTCATTATACACCGTCTTTTGTGCATAATCACCTTTCTTCAAACGTACACATTTGCCGTCGATGAGGTCTATGGCTGGAATCAGTTCTATATTGTTCATTTGGTTTTTTGTCTTAGAAATTGTTCCAGAATGGCTTCTCCCACCTTTCCGCTCTTTTCGGGATGGAACTGGCACGTCTGGAAATTAGCTTTCTTCAGCGCGGCAGAATAGGGTAGGATATACTGTGTTTCTGCTGCGGTCCATTCGCACAACGGTACATAATAGCTGTGTACGAAATAAACATACGGGTTTTCGCCCAGTCCGGCAAACAAGTCGTTTTCTCGCTCCTTCGCTCCCTCGCTTCCTCGTTCTCTTCGCTCTCCACTCAGAACAATTTTATTCCACCCCATACAGGGAACCTTGTCCTGATGGTGTTGGGGCTGGAAACGTTTCACATCTACGTCAAAGACACCGATGCAGTCAGTATCGCCTTCCTCGGAATGTCGGCATAACAGCTGTTGTCCGATACAGATACCCAAAACGGGTTGTCGGAGGTCTTTGATGACAGCGTCCAACTGGCGTTCTTTCAGATAGCGCATACAGTTGCTGGCTTCTCCCTGTCCAGGGAAGAGCACCCGTTCAGCCTTCATCAGTTGTTCCGGATTGTCTGTCAGCAAGGGTTCCACACCCAACCGCCGCAGTGCGTTGACGACGGAATAGATGTTTCCGGCATTATATTTAACAATGGCTACATTCATTACTCCTATACTCCTATACTCCTTACTCCTATACTCCTTACTCCTTTACTCCTTACTCCTTAAGAAAAGATAATCGTCTTATTCTTATAGGTCAGAATTTTCCGCTGTATATGTTTTGATACAGCATGCGACAGCACAATCTTCTCCAAGTCTTTGCCTTTCAGCACGAGACTCTCAGGTGTATCTTTGTGGGTGATGCGCGTCACATCCTGTTCGATGATAGGGCCGGCATCCAGTTCTGCGGTGACATAGTGACTGGTTGCGCCGATGATTTTCACACCTCGCTCGTATGCCTGATGATAGGGTTTTGCTCCGATAAATGCAGGCAGGAACGAATGGTGTATGTTGATGATGTGATGCGGATAGGCGGCTATCATGTCGTCGCTGATAATCTGCATGTAGCGGGCCAGAACGATGAACGAGATGTCTTCTTTCTTGAGCAGCTCCATCTCGGCAGCTTCCACCTCAGCTTTGTTGGAGTGGTCTTTCTTGATGCTCCATACATAATAAGGAATGTCAAATTGTTCGGCAACATAGCGCAGGTCCTCGTGGTTGCTGACGATACAGGGGATGTCGCAGTTGTATTCTCCAGCCTTCCATCGTGCCAACAGGTCGTACAGACAGTGGCTCATCTTCGATACAAAGATGGCCATACGTGGGCGCTTGTCGCTGTAATAAAGACTGAACTTCATCTGGTAGCGCTGTGCATAAAGCGTGGTGATATAGTCGTATAATTTATCGCGTGGAATCAGGAACCCGTCGAGTTCCCATTCGATGCGCATGAAGAACATGCCGTCAACTTTATCTACATACTGGTCCAGATAGACAATGTTTCCCTTGTTATCCGTGATAAATTTCGTCACTTCCGAAATGATACCCTGTTGGTCAGGGCAATGTAATAGTAATATTGCTGTTGGTTTCATTTGATCTCTTATTCGCCGATTTTTCGGCAAAGTTACATAAAAAGTTTGAAACAGCATCGTTTCAAGCTGAATTTATCAGTTTTTTCTTTAAAAAAGAAAAGAATACGAATAAATATCCGGAATTAGTAGCTTTCGATGATTTCTTCGTGCTTTTTTCGCTGTTGTTTGTTCATGCGACTTTTCCTGCGAAACAGTTCAAAGAAATCAAAGGAGAAACCTGACGGGGGTGTGTAATAATATTTTGCATCTTCCGCAATCTCTTTTTCTTTGACTCCTATACGCGGCATCTCACCCCATATCACCACTTCTCCTATCGAATTTGCACTGGGTAGGAGAGCGATGGTGTCTCTGAGTTCTTCTCGTTTTAAAGTAAGTTGCAGGAATTTTCCGTGTGTGATGGTGACGCTGGTAAAAGGTTCCTCCAACGTGTATTGTCCACGATAGTCGGTTGTCACCATTTTGTTGTAGTTTGTAAAGATATGTACATCTCTAATCGGCACACCTGTTTCCATGTTGACAATCACACCGCTCCATTGTGCATGAGCAGTGGTGCCAAATAGGAAAACCGAAAGGAAAAAGAATAATCTTCTCATTTTTGCCTGGGTCGATATCGTTCAACGCATGCAAAAATAGGGCTTTCTGATTGTGCCCACAAATATTTTTCTTGTTATTAAAAAGTTTTATGTGAAATTTTTTAATCCTCTTCTTCTGGACCTTTGAGAATGACGCTGGTAGCGCCAATGGTGAAGAGACTTCCACTTTCGATGACGCGACGTTCGCGGTCTCCCAGGATTTCGTTGTCAACAAAAGTGCCGGTATTGCTGGGACCGTCGCGCAGGATGTATTTCAGCGAGCCATTCTTGTCACGACTCACGGTGATATGACAATGGGTCATATCTACACTGGGATCAACCGTTTCGATGGGGCAATTGATGTTGTTGCCTTTCTGGTAGCGTCCAATGACGTTTTCTCCCATCTGCAATGGAATGATTTGTTTGTAGTGGAACACGTTCTCGATGACGACAATTTTTCCAACGTTTATTGGCTCTTCCTGTTTGTCTTCGTCCGAAGTGTTACTCCTTACTCCTTCTCTCCTTACTCCTTCATTATTTACCCCTCCATCATGATGCTGGGCTTTCTGTCCTTTGCCAAACAGTTTGCTGACACCAATCCTGATACCGAACTGTTTGTTACATTCTGGACATTCAAAAACCAAAGATGAACCAGGTTCGTATTGTGTTTCGTCGAATGTGATAAAATGATCACATTTGGGGCATCTGACGCGTTTCATATTATTTCACTTCCAAAACCCATGCTTGCGCGAAGTCGCTGTTGCCTTTCAGTTGCTTCAGATTTTCGTAAGCATTGTCCTTGCTGGGGTATTGGCCATATACAACCTTGATCACGTTGCTCTGTTCAAGAATGCGTGCCTGCTGGAAACCTTTTTGCTGGAGGCTTGCAATAAAAGACGCTGCATTGTCTTTGCTAATATGGCTGGCAAGAACAAGTGTCCAGTAGTCGTTGTCCTTCACAAAGTTATTGGTTGCAGCAACTTGCTGGACCGTCGTGATAGCCTGCTCAACGGTGGCGTCAGGCTTTACGTTGGGACGTTCCCAGGATTGGAAGTTGATCACAGAACTCTGTTGGATGTGACTCGATGGTTCCCATGAGGTCGTCGGAGGAATGAGGAAGAGGGCGAAAATCACAATGGCTGCGGCAGCAATCTTACGAATCGTGCTCTTGCGGATGGTGATGATTTCAGCACGATCCCCTGTCTGGCGTACGGTTGAGAGACTTCCTGAACCGTATGCCAGTGTCGGCATCTCAAAAGAAGTGAGTCCGTAGAGCGACGGTGTCAGCAGTCCAGCCTCGCAGGGGTGGAACTCCAGATGGCCCTCTGCGTTGGTTGCGAGGGTGCCTATATCATGTAACTCATAAAACCCTTCGTTGTTGATGTGCTGGTGCAACTCTTCCACTTCGTCCTCAATGCGTCGCAGGGCTTCCGGATAGCTGATGTCGTAAGCTTCAACGTAAGCCTGTGCCAACAGGGAGTCGTTCATGGTGAGCTGTGCATTAAAGCCCAGCGTACGCAACGGCGGCAAGAACAGTGCGTCTTCCTCGTCGTATCGTGCTTCAATATAATGGGCTACAAAGCCGCCCAAACCTGGAACAACGACACAGTCGTTGCTCAACAGCAGGATTTCAATATGTCTTTCCAGTTCAATCACGTTGCAAATTTACAAAGTTTTTTGTGAATACAAAAATCTTCGTCGAATTTTTTTCTAATAAATTTCACTTTTCCGATTTTATTGTTACCTTTGCACGAAAAGTTACAAATCAGTTATCGTTATCGTTAGAAATATGAATTACATACAAGCAGCCATAGAAGGTGTGTGGGTTATTGAACCGAAGGTGTTCAATGACCAGCGTGGTTATTTCTTTGAGGCTTGGAAACAAGCAGAGTTTGATGAACATATCGGTCGTCATGTGTCGTTTATCCAGGACAACGAGTCGAAGTCGAGCTATGGTGTGCTGCGTGGCTTGCACTACCAGAAAGGCGAGTTCTCACAGGCGAAGTTGGTTCGGGTTGTCAAGGGATGTGTGCTCGATGTCGCCGTTGATATTCGGAAGAGTTCGTCCACGTTCGGCAAATATGTGGCTGTCGAGCTGAGCGAAGAGAATAAACGCCAGTTTTTTATTCCTCGCGGATTTGCTCACGGTTTCCTGGTGCTCAGCGATGAGGCTATCTTCACGTACAAGGTTGACAATGTCTATGCGCCACAGGCTGAGGCGAGTATCCGCTGGAACGATGAGACGATAGGCATCGACTGGCCCATCGATGCGAAAGATGTTTTGACCAGCGAGAAAGACTTAAAGGCTTGCTCGATACAAGAAGCGGAATTATTTGATTAACAAATTGATACGATGACACGTTCAATCTTTTATTTGATATTTGCAACGTTCGTGCTGACAGCCTGTACGACAGGTAATAGTCGTGACAGCGAGGACTTGGATGCGAAGCGTATGCTGCAGGGTGTATGGATAAATGATGAGCAAGGAAGTCCTGCTTTCTATGTGCAGGGCGACTCCATTTTCTATCCCGATTCTATCAGTCAGCCCGTAGCTTTCTGGATCTATCAGGATAGTCTGTATCTGGAAGGCTGTCGTGTCAATCGTTATCTGATTACGAAGCAGGCAGAGTTCCTGTTCAAGTTTGTCAACCAGAGTGGGGAAGAGGTGAAACTTGTAAAGAGCAACGATAAGACTTTACTTCCGCAGTTCTATCAGTATCGTTCTACGGCATTGAACCAGTTTGATACTTTTGATACTGATACGACAGCCAGCGAGGGCAGTGCCTCCTATGCTTGTCATATCCACGTTGAGCCGACGACCGAGCGTGTGGTGAAATCGTCATTCAACAGCGAGGGCATTGAGGTTGACAATATTTATCTCGACCACGCAGTATCCTTGTCGGTCACGAAAAACCAACAGAAGTTATTGGGACAGACTTTCCTGAAGAAGGATTTTGAGTCGTTGGTGCCCCAGGAACTGTTTACCAAGTCCATCCTTCGCGATATTGTCTATTCCTATAGTGATACCGCTGCCGTCTATTTTGACGCCATCATCGGCATTCCGGACGCTGCCACAGGTTATGTGGTGGAATTGAAAGTGGCGAAAGACGGTAAAATTACCAAGAAGGTGAAATAGGAGACCCACCCCGGCCCTCCCTAAGGGAGGGAGTAATGGTTGAGAGTTAATTATTAATTCTCAATTCTCAATTCGTATTTCCTTAGGTCTTCCTTGCGACTGCTTGTTCCCACCATGATTTCGTAATCTCCAGGCACAAAGCGCATCGTGTTGGAGGTCGCATCCCATGTTTCCAATGTCTTTTTGTCAACAACCATCTCGATGGTCTTCGTTTCACCCGGCTGTAACGTTACACGCTGGTAGCCGCGAAGTGCTTTCATCGGTCCGTTATTGTCGTTCACTCTGCGGATGTAGAGCTGTACCGTTTCCGTACCAGCCATCTTCCCTGTATTGGTCACCTCTGCCAATAGTTTGCCGTCTTTTATTTCTGTGGGCTTGACATTGAAGGTGGTGTAACTCAGTCCATAGCCGAAGGCAAACAGCGGTTCACCCTTGAAATAGCGGTAGGTGCGGTCCTTCATCTGATAGTCCAGGAAGTCGGGCAGGTCGTTAACGCTCTTGTAGAAGGTCACAGGCAACTTTCCGCTGGGGTTGTAGTCGCCCACGAGCACATCAGCCATCGCCTTTCCGCCCTGTTCACCCGGATACCATGCTTGCAGGATGGCATCGGCTGTTTCCGTTTCTGGCACCATTGCGATAGCCGATCCGGAACAGTTGACGAAGACAACCTTCTTGCCGTTTTCGTGTAACATCCTGATAAGGTCGCGCTGTACTTGCGGCAGTTCAATGTCGGTGCGATCTCCGCCCTTGAATCCTGGTTCGTCCACCTTCATTTCTTCTCCCTCCAGTCGTGGTGATATGCCGCCCACAAAGACAACGGTCTGTGCGCTGCCGATATCAGCCAGCAGCTGTTGTGGGGTAGGGGTGATGTGGTGGATGAGGTCGAACTGCAAGGCAGCCATATCACTTTTCTGGAAATATTCAACGGTGATGTCGTAGCGTTTCCCTTTCTCTACGTGTATCACCTTATTCGTATATTGTATGCGCGCGCGAGACTTCCAGGTTTCACCCAGGGTGTCACCGTTGACAATCAGACGGGCACCGTCGTCAAAACCCAGTGCCAGCGTGATGTCTTCCGTTTGAGTGGGAACGAACGTACCCTCCAGACGGGCAGAGAAATTCTCCAGTTCCACATTGGGTGCAAAGACCGTAGCGCCCCCGTTGCTCAGGTTGACGGGTTGCGTCAGCACCTGCGTGGCAACAGGCTTTCCCTCCATCGTGGTGTTGTTCCAGTAGGTTGCCTTGATACCCTTTTGGCTGGAGCCTCTGACCGTTATGTGCTGGAATCGGCTCTCTTTCACCTCGTTGCGCGTGTGTCCGCATCCTTGAATGTATCTCACGTTGCCCAACTTCTCGCGAATGCCCTTGAGGAAGGTCGAGGTGGCTGTGGGATAACCGCTGTAGTTGCCCCATTGCATGACGGAGTCGTTGGCATTGGGACCCATGACGACAATCGACTTGCTGTCGGCAGGAAGTGGCAGGATGCCGTTGTTTTTCAGCAGTACTATCGACTCTCGTGCAGCCTGTAGTGCCAAATCTTTGTGTTTCTTGCAGGCAACGACCGACATTGGAATTTGTGTCCAGGGATTGAGTTCGTCGGCATCGAAATCGCCCAGTTCAAAACGGGCTGTCAGCAGTCGGATGAGACTCTTGTCAAGTTCTGCTTCCGTCATTTCTCCTGCGCGGATAGCTTCAGGAATACTCTTGTATTGCGAGCCGCACTCTACGTCTGTGCCGGCTCTGATGGCTTTGGCAGTCGCCTCGTGTGCTGTTGCAGCGAAGTGATGACGGTTGGGCATCCAGAAGTCGTTGATGGCTCCGCAGTCTGATACGACGATACCTTTGAAGCCCCACTCATCGCGCAGAATCTGTTGTAGCAGACGGCTGTTGCCGCAGCAAGGTTCGCCGTCTAACTGTTGGTAGGCACACATCACTTCTGCCACATCACCTTCCTGTACCAATGTCTTGAAGGCAGGCAGGTATGTTTCCCAAAGGTCGCGTACCGGCAGACTTTCTACGTTGAACGAATGGCGGTTCCATTCAGGTCCGCTGTGTACGGCGAAGTGCTTGGCGCAAGCGAGGAGTTTTTTGTATTGACCATTGACCATTGACGATTGACCATTATTCATTACGCATTGCGCATTACGCATTACGCATTGATATTCTTCCCCTTGCAGTCCGCGGACAACCGCCAGTCCCATGCGAGCCGTGAGAAACGGGTCTTCGCCGTACGTCTCCTGTCCTCGTCCCCATCGTGGATCGCGGAAGATATTGATGTTGGGTGTCCAGAACGACAGTCCCTGATAGCGGGACACGTCTCCTGTGTGGCGTGCAAAGGTGTTCTTGGCGCGTGCTTCGTCGCTGACAGCGGTGAATACCTGATACACCAGTGCATCGTCAAACGAAGCTGCCATACCCAGTGTGATGGGGAACACGGTTGCAAAGCCGTTGCGTCCCACACCATGCAGGGCTTCGCTCCACCATTGGAAGGCAGGTATGCCTAAGCGGTCGATGGCTGGCGATCCATCCATCATCAGCAAAGTCTTCTCCTCCAGTGTCAGTCTGCCGCAAAGGTCTTTGGCACGTTCGTATGCCGACAGGCGTGTGTCCTGATAGGGTAGAGGTACCTGTGTTTGTTTACTGTTTGTTGTCTGCGCTTGTGCAGCGATGCCTGCTGCAAGGGTAAGGGCAAAAAGAAATTTCCGTATCATTGGCTCGTTTTTAAGTTTCTGAGCGCAAAGATACGGAAAATATATGTTTGTCAGGTGTAAAAATTGTTTTTTTTAGGGGATACTAATCAGTTTATGCGTTTGCAGCGACAGGTGCCATTGCGGATGCTGCTTGATATATTCCACACATTGGCGCGTCACTTCTCGGTTTTTGTGCTCGTCACCCGTGTCGCAGGGCTGCAGGTTCAGGTACAGACCTTCACCCAACTGTCCGTAAGGCTTGGGGTCGTGGATGCCGTCGAAAACCACTTTCACCTCGTTTACCTTCATCGTGACCAATGCAGGTGCATGACTGACGAAGCATGATTTTGGCGACAGCGTCACCCAGTCAACATTCTCTGGCACGTGTCCCGTGCCGTTGGTTTCCATTGCCACATAGAACCCCTCGTCCTTCAGCATGCCTACCAGTTCCTTGTCAACCTGCAGCGTAGGCTCGCCGCCTGTCAGCACTACGAAGCCGCAGTTTTTCCATTCGTTGACGCGGCTGACAATCTCTGCTGCCGTCATCTCTGTAAACTGCTTGAAGTCGGTGTCGCAGAACGGACAGCGCAGGTTGCAGCCGCTGAAGCGTACGAACACAGCCGCATGCCCTGTATATTTACCTTCGCCTTGTAGCGAATAGAATATCTCGTTGATTCTATACTTTTTCATCACATCAAATATTTACTTTCTATCGGAAACTCATCGTCATAGGCTTGTGCCGTATTGCCGTTCGATTCCTCCACAATCGCTTTGTAGCACATCGGCAGCTGTTCCACCACCCATGCGGCAATGTTCTCGGCAGTAGGGTTGAAGGGCAGCAATTCGTTGAAGTTGCCATGATCCAGATAGCCGTGAATCTTCGCCTTCACTTGTTTGAAGTCAAGCACCATTCCTTCCTCGTTTACCTCTTTCGATGCCAGGAACACGGTGATGATCCAGTTGTGACCATGCAACTGGCTACATTTGCTCTCGTAAGGCAGTTGCAGCTGGTGACAGCCGGCAATCTCCATCTTCTTTGCAATGCAATATACCATAATCGTCTATTTTGCTTCCCCATGCCCATGACAACGGCATGCGGCATCATCCCTTCTTCTTGAAAAGGGCTATGCAACATTCAGGATGCTTAGTTCACAGAAAGCCTTGCGGTATTCTTGAAAAAAGCTCCCATCAATGCATGGGTAGGGAAAAAACTCATCATTTTTTCAGTATTCTTATTATTTGCGTGCAAAATTACAACGAAATAACGACACTACCAAATATTACCGCCTTTTTTTTATAGTCCCCTTGCCCCTTGCTCCTTGCTCCATGCTCCATGCTCCATGCTCCTTGCTCCTCGCTCCTTGCCCCTTGCTCCTTGCTGCTTTCCCCTTTTTCTCTCCCCCTCGGGGGAGACAGAGGGGGGTCTCTTGCCTCTCGCCCCTCGCCCCTTGCTCCTTGCTCCTTGCTCTCTCCCTAAACAGGGAGAGCCGGGGAGGGTCTTCTCGCCCCTTGCTCCTTCCTTCCTCCCCCCTTTAAGGGGGGATAAGAGGGGGGTTGGAGGGGTTGGGGTGGGCTTTTTGTTCGATTTTTTCAGCGTTGTTCTTCGTGGCGCCTGTTTCGCTGTTTAAAAGCTATGCTTTTGCGCGCTAAAAGGTATGCTTTTGTCATGCGAAAGGGCACCTTTTGAACTTCAACTGTTATCATCTCACGGTGCAAAGGTACGAATACGGTTTTGACCCCACAAGCATTTTTCAAATTATCGGGGGTAAAATCGGTTTTTTGAATTCGCACCGTGCCGCGCAAATAACACATATACAGGCATTTACAAGGATTTTTAAGCGTTTCTTATTTACATCTTATTTACATGCTAATTGCAAAAGAAAACAGCAAAAAACAGGCTGTAAAACCATGAGATTAGGCACCTGTTACTACCTTCTGACGCTCCGAAAAAATGTAAGAAAAAATCAATCGAAAAATCTTCAGTGGCGCTACACGCAGCCACGCAGCCACGCAGCCACGCTGTCCCATTTACTTTTTTCAAATGTAATGAACACCGCTTCTTGAAAGTTATAAATTATAAGTATATATTTTATATTATATATTATAATATATATATTATAATATATAATATAGATAATGGGACTCGCCATACTGCAAAACTAAAATCGCAAGATGGGACTGCGTGGCTGCGTGGCAGTGTGGCGGCGACAAAGTGGCTTCTGGGCTTCTGATGGCCATTTTGGATTTTACGGCATGTAAATAAGATGTAAATAAGAAACGCTAAAATTTCCTTGTAAATACCTATATATAAGTTAATTACATGCGTGGCGCGCATTTCAAAAACCCGATTTTACCCCCGATAATTTGAAAAATGTTTGTGGGGTCAAAACCGTATTTGTACCTTTGCAATGTGAGAGGATAGAAGTCGTTGATTACGGGGTCGGTTCTGGTGATCATTTTGAAATGAAGATTTGCCCTTCGGTCAATTTTGTCGCGACTCAACAAATGAAATGCAAGCATTTCTTTGTATTCGCTGTTCCAAAATTTGTTCATTTACAGAAAAGTCCGTATTTTTGCCCTCGTCATAAAGAAAAGTTAGAAAAAATGATCAACAGAATGCCCCCGTGTGATATTATTAAATTCAAACTTTACTGATTATGCAAAAGATATATGGTTTTTTCTTCTTAGGTTTAGTTATCCTCCTTGGCGGCTTAAATTTTGGTTTATATAAATACAATGAAGCAGATAAACGAGAATTTTATCAGCAACTCAGTAATCAATTTGTATTTTCCGATAGCTATCGTGGTACAGGATATTTAACAAAGGATTTTGACCCGTCGACAGGGGAATGGTCTTTAGATTGGATTAAAACTGAATCCTTTGTATTTGGAGATGAACAAAAACCTGGCATCATAATTCAGACAGTTCAACTTGAACCTAGTATACTGAAGGGTGTTGATGGAAAAAGGATTTCATATATGGCTTATGAATTCGCTACTGGTCCATCAACTACACCCAACTCACCTTTTATGCTTCACGAATGGACATATACAACAAATCCACCTGACATTGAAAGCATATTAGCAACAAAATCATCTTTCTATAAGCTAGAAAAAGATGATTATGCAATACCTTTTACTGGTGGTGGACAGATTATATATGGTTCAGCAACTATGAATATTGCAACAAAGGCTAAATATGTAAGAACACCTAATGGCATTTTCTTGGTGCTTTTAATCATTGCCAATGTTTTATTGATTTTGCTATATTCAGGCATCTACTTTAATGCCTTAGGTTCTAAAATTAAGAAGATAAAGGGTAAAGAGAAGGAAAAAATCCTTGACAAAACTCAGGGATTGTGGTATGTTCTTGAAAGGAAATGCAACCCTCAAAATTATATGTCACCATACAATAAGGAAATGGTGGATAAGGCAAATAGTATTTATGCTGAATTGCAGAAAACGGACAAGTCTGATGATATCTCTTTGAAAGAGATTAGGAGAAGGATAGAATCTGAATTACAGATTTCATTCATTGACAAGGATGAAATTGAAAGTCTGAAGTTTATAGCGAATCCTTCAAACTATATGCAACCTTACAATGCAGAAAAAGTGGCATTAGCTAATGAACTATATGCCAAATTGCAAGATGAAACTATCCACATTGATGAGTTAGATAGTATCAAGGAACAGATAGAGAAATTGAAATCATAGAGGCTTTCACTTAAAGTTTATCTTTATGTTTATAAAAACAAGCGAATCCCCACCCTAGAACAAACTAAGGTGGAATTCTTATTCAATTCTACTTATACCATTTTCCATCCTTCAAACTGAACTTATTTGCATACCTTGAAGGGATTTCAACCATCTACTTCACCACAAGTTCTGATGGTGCTGCTGTTGTCAGGTTGTACACAAAAGGGACTGTCCGGACAGTCCCCTTTGTGTACTTAATAACATTTTTCCTTTATTTACAATACGCCGCAACAGAACAGGACGATGATCTGGGCGGTGAAGATGCGAAGGAACATGCTCAACGGATAAACCGTAGAATAGCCGATGGCTGGTGCCTCGCGGTTGCAAACGCTGTTGGCGTAGGCGAGGGCAGGGGGATCGGTATAGGTACCTGCCAGCATACCCATGATGGTGAAATAGTTGAACTTGAATTTCACGCGGGCAATGGTGCCGATAATCAAGATCGGGATGATGGTGATGAGGAATCCTGTCAGCACGTATTTCAGTCCGTCGCCATCGACAACGGTATCCCAGAAGTTGGCTCCAGCTTTGATGCCGACACTTGCCAGGAAAAGCACCAGACCGATTTCGCGCAACATCATATTGGCTGAGGTGGTGGTATAGGTGACAAGTTTGATGCGGTAGCCGAAGCGTCCGATGAGGATGGCGATAATCAATGGGCCGCCAGCCAAACCGAGTTTCAACGGTACGGGCATGCCTGGGATGGCGAAGGGAAGGCTACCGAAGAGGATACCAATGATGATACCGATGAAGATGGTAGCGATGTTGGGGGCATCGAGACGCTTGACGCTGTTACCCATCAACTCAGCCACACGGTTGACATTGTCCTCTGGACCGACTACCATGATGCGGTCGCCAACGTGGAAATGGTGGTTGCGTGAAGCAAACAGGTCCATTCCCTGACGGGTGATACGGGTGACGTTGACACCATAGACGCTGGAGAAGTGCATCTTGCCCAATGTTTTTCCGTTCATCTTCGGATTGGTAACCACGATACGACGGCTCACCATCGGCTGCTTTTCGTCTTCGATGCTCCATCCGGCTTCTACTTCCGGTCCGATGAATGACTTGATGGCTTCTGCATCCACTTCGGCGCATACGATGAGTACCTCATCATTGAGTTCAAAGACGGTGTTGCGGTTGGGAATGCTGACTTTGCCATCGTGGAAGAGGCGTGTGCAGACGATGTCGCGCTTCAGGAACTCGCTGATTTGCATCAGATTTCGACCTGTGATAAAGGCGTTCTCTACGCGCAGATGCATCTGATGCGGCTTCTCATGTGGGTTCTCGTCTTCTTGCGCCTGCAAATCCTGCTCTTCTTTCTCAAAGCTGATTTTGCAGAAATATTTAACGGCAAGGGTGGCTCCGATGATGCCAAGCACACCTAACGGATAAGCGCAGGCATAGCCGTTGGCAATCATGGGCGGATTGTCCTTGAACACATCGATAGACGACAGTGCTTCGTTGGCAGCACCCAAACCCGGTGTATTGGTGACAGCTCCGTAGAGCGTACCCACCATCATAGGCAGGTTGTTGTGGTTGTTGGTGTCGAAGAACAGGTAATAGCATGCAAACATCACACCGATATTGAGCAGAATGGCACAAGCCGACATGATGTTGAGTTTGACTCCTGCAGCTCCGAAACTCTCAAAGAAGCCCGGACCAACCTGCAGACCTATCATGAAGACAAAGAGTATCAGTCCAAAGTCTTGCATGAAGTTCAGCGTGGCTGGTGTTCCTGTGAATCCGATATGTCCGGCGAGGATGCCCGCAAACAGAACGAAGGTAACTCCCAGCGAGATGCCTCCGATTTTAATTTTGCCCAGATAAACACCTGTGGCAATGACAATTGAGTAGAGCAGCACAATGTGTGCTACCGACTCTTGATTTGTAAATAAATTGATAATCCAATCCATATCTTTCAGTTTTCGCGTGCAAAGTTATACATTTTTATTGAAACTATTGTTTGTTTCGCAAAAAAGAATTACCTTTGTTTGCGTGAAGTTCTATGTGAAGTGTTATGAGTGTGGACGCGTGTTCCGTATCAACGTTCAAAGATACGGCGTTTCCAAATATCGTTGTCCTGATTGTGGCAACGTGGTGCCCTTTCTGTTGGTAGAGCAGGGTGGCGGTGCTATGCCCGTAGTACAGGCTAAAGCGATGAAGGGAAGACCCCACCCCCAACCCCCATCCCGAGCGGAGCTCGCCCCCCCGTCGCCTTCCCCAAAGGGAGAGGAGCCTAAACAACTAGACGACCAATCACCCAAACGACCAAACGACCAATCACCTAAACGACTAGGTTTCTGGCGTCGGCTGTGGAGCGCTTTCACGTGGCTCTTCCATATCATCGTGCGTTTCTTGCGATGGGTAGCAAAGAAAATCCGCATCTTCCGTGAGAAATACGAAGATGCGGACTTGTGGTTATTCTTTGGTTTCAGTTTCCTGTTTATTGTCGGTGTTATTTTCGGCTTGTGGCTGATGGCGCAAATCACCATCTTGCTTTCCGATGTTCACTCCTGGTTCTTCCAGATGTTCCTGAAACTCAAATTTATGCTTTAAGCTTTATTGGTCGTTTGGTGACAAAGCCTCCCCCTTGAAGGGGAGGTTGGAGGGGGCTTTTATTCCTTGATGTTCGGTTCTTCCAGACCGATACCTTTCTTCTTATCAACGATTTTAAGTACAAGGCCAAGAATAAGTGCTGCTAAGCCGAGACCAGCGAACATGATTAGCGGGATTGTGTGATCTAACTCAGTAGCAGCCGTACCTTGAGGATTTGTTGCATCAAGAATTTTTCCGTAGAGTGTAGGGAATAGCCAAAGACCAATGTTCTGAATCCAGAAAATCAAAGCATATGCAGAACCAATGATTTTCGCATCTACAAGTTTGGGAACACTTGGCCACAGACTTGCCGGAACAAGTGAGAATGATGCTCCGAGAACAAGTATTGTGATGTAGGCTATTGTTACCCCTCCGATGGCAGAGTCTTTGAACATTGGCAATATGAAGGCGAATGTAAGGTGACAGCCAATGAGCAGCAACGAGCCTAAGATAAGCATTGAGGCTGCTTTTCCTTTGTGGTCAACATAAGAACCAAGGATAGGAGTGATGAGTACTGCCAGCAATGGGAATACAGCAAAGATGGAACCTGCCGACTGGCACATATAACCCATGTAGCAATAGGTTATCAAAGCAACAATAGAAATGCCAAGAAGTGTGTGTCTTGCAGAGGCTTTCTTTTGGAAATTGCTTGCAAATCCTGTGGCTGCAACAAGTAGCGATAGCGCATATTGAATCATTGTTACTGTATTGCTTGCCCAGAAGGAGTCAGGCGAGGGAGTGGTCAGTGTAAGGTTGCATTGCAGCATGTTGGTGGCGTACTTCTGGAATGGGAATATGGCACTATAATAGAGCACACACAGAAGTGCAACGAGCCAGAAACCGCTTGACTTAAGGATTTGTCCTATGTCGCTAATCTTAAACGGATCGTCTTTTTCTTCAGCTTCACCTGTCTGGGCATCCAACTTCTTGTCAAGGAAGAAATAAACTATTGACATGATAAGTGCGATGCACATGAGTACAACTCCAAATGCAACAGAACGGCTGACGCTGACGTTTTCGCCTAAGTGAGCGAAGTAAGGAGAAAAAATCATGCAGGTGGCAACACCCAAACGGGCAAGAGCCATTTCTGATCCCATGGCCATTGCCATCTCACGACCTTTAAACCATTTCACGATTCCGCGGCTGACTGTTATTCCTGCCATCTCGCAGCCACAACCGAAAATCATAAATCCACTCGCGGCAAGCTTTGCTGAAGCAGGCATTCCTTCTGCAAATGGTAGAACGTCGAGCCATTCTTGTCCGAATGGTGCTCCCCAATTAAGATGATTGTTAAACCATGCTTCCATTGAGCTTCCAATAAATGATTCGCTTACAGCATACCATTTTATGCATGCACCAATGAGCATTACACCAGCTGAAAGTACCATTGTGAAGCGAACTCCCATTTTGTCGAGAATGATACCGGCGAAGATAAGGAAGAACGCAAATACGTTGAGAAACACTTCGGATCCTTGCATCCTACCAAAGGATGAAGAGTCCCAACCACGTGTTTCCTGCATCAGGTCTTTGATGGGCGATAGGATATCCATGAAGATGTAGCTGCAGAACATTGCAAGCGCCAGCAGCAACAACGCTGTCCACCGCATACCGGCAGAATCTCTAAGTGTCTTTTGAATTGTTTGTGTCATATTTTTACCTTTTTATTTTTGAACGAAGTTCTCAAGGAACTCCCTTTTTTACTTTTTATTTTTTTTTGAACGAAGTTCTCAAGGAACTCCTTTTTGCACTTTACTTAAGCCAGCGGTCGAGCCAATTGAAGAAGGTACGCTGCCAAAGGATGCCGTTCTGGGGTTTCAGCACCCAGTGGTTCTCGTCAGGGAAGATGAGCAGTTCGGCAGGGATGCCACGCAGACGGGCTGCATTGAAGGCACCCATTCCCTGGTTGGCATTGATGCGATAGTCTTTCTCACCATGAATGCAGAGAATAGGGGTATCCCACTTGTCAACAAACAGATGCGGTGAGTTGGCATAAGTCTTCTTCGCACGTTCTGTCTGGTCTTTATTCCAGTAAGCATCGTCGTACTCCCAATTAGAGAACCATACTTCTTCTGTATCGGTGTACATGCTTTCAAGGTTGAAAGCACCATCGTGGGCAATGAAACACTTGAAGCGCTTGTCGTGATGACCAGCCAGATAATAGACGCTGAAACCGCCAAAGGAGGCACCAACGGCACCCAGACGGTCGCGGTCAACATACGCCAAGTTGTCGGCAGCATCGTCGATGGCAGAGAGGTAGTCCTTCATACATTGACCTGTCCAGTCGCCAGAGATTTCCTCGCACCATTCTGAGCCGAAGCCTGGTAAACCGCGACGGTTGGGGGCTACGACGACATATCCCTGTGATGCCATAATCATGAAGTTCCAACGGTAGCTCCAGAACTGGCTGACGGGACTCTGTGGACCACCTTCGCAGAAGAGCAGGGTGGGGTACTTCTTGGTTTCGTCGAAGTGTGGTGGACGGATCACCCAGTACATCATGTCTTTGCCGTCTGTGGTCTTGGTCCAGCGCTGTGCAACGCTTGGTTTGGCCAACTGGTCGAAGATGTGCTTGTTTTCGTTGGTAATCTGTTCAATTTTCGTCTTTGCAGCAGTCTTGCCAGGGGTAACAAGATACAGGTCGGCACACTCCGTATAGCTGTGGCGTTCCATCAGCAGACGTTTCTTGTCGCCAAGCATTTGTACAGAACCGAAGTCAGCCCAGTTGTCGGTGAGCTGTTTTACTTCCCCTTTCCAATTGATGGCATAGAGGTTTTCTGTTCCGTGCCAGACGCCGATGAAATAAATCATCGCGTCCTTCGTATCCGACCAGCAGAAATCATCCACATTCGAATCGAAGCTTTCTGTCATGTATTTCTTCTCGCCTGTCGTCAAGTTATAGACACACAGACGGTTGCGGTCGCTCTCGTATCCATCGCGCTCCATCGACAACCACGCTACATATTGACCATCGGGTGAGAACTGCGGATTGGTGTCGTAGCCGACATTGTTCTTCAGATTCTCCTTGCTGTTGACGGATTGTGTTGCCATCGTCTTGGTGGCATCAACCTTTGGAGCCACATAGTCTGCTGGTTTACAGAGATTCTGGTGCTGATTGGTGTTGGTGTCATACAGGAAAATGTCGGAATCGGTAGAAATGGCATATTCCACACCCTCTTTCGTGCGACAGGTATAAGCAATGTGCTTGGAATCGGTGCTCCAGTCGAGCTGTTCGATACCCCCAAAGGGAGCCATCGGACATTCGTAGGGCTTTCCTTCCAACAGGTCTTTTCCAGCATCGATACCCTCTGCCGACACATTGGCGACAAACGGATGAGCGATGGTTTCCACATAATGGTCCCAATGGCGGTAGTTCATATCGGTTACCAGTCGTCCTGTTGCTTTCGGCAGGTCGGCAGGGTTCTCCTGGATGCTGCCGTGATAGGGCAGACTCTTGATGAGGATAATCTGTTTTCCGTCGGGCGAGAACTTAAAGCCTTCGATTTCTGTGGCATCATGGGTGAGCTGCTGGCGGTCGGTGCCGTCAGGATTCATCTTCCATACCTGCCCATCAGAGAGATAGGCAATCTTGGTGCCGTTCTCAATCCATGCAGGATCGGTTTCATTCTTACTGGTTGTTGTCAGTTGGCACTGGTTGGAACCATCGGCATCCATCATGCTGAGCACATGATGACTCTTATTCTGCTTGACGCTGTAATAGCCAGTTTGCAAAACAATCTTTTTGCCGTCGGGTGATGGTTTTGCGGTTGCAATACGGCCCATTGCCCACAATGCCTCCGGAGTCATCTGGTCGCTCTCCAGTTTGATATTGTTTTTGCCAATCATTTCTTGTGCATTTGTGTTTGCAGGCATCATCATCCCTAATGACAATGCCAGCGTAATCATGGTCTTGTTCATATACATATTTTTATTTGTTTGTCTTTTCGTTGACCAACAGGCAATCAGCCCTTCTTCTTAACAGGATCGCAAGTAACGCCACAGCCTAACTTGTTGAATATCTTACGATCGACCTCGCTAAGCATCACCGTGCTGTGTACCTGACAGCCACGAAGCAAAGGCAGTTGTTCCAATGCCAAACGGCAGTTCTCATCATGCTGGGAGAGCACAGAGAGGGCTACCAGCACCTCATCGGTATGCAGACGCGGATTCTTACCCTTCAGATATTCTGTCTTGGTTTTCTGAATCGGTTCAATCATGCTTTGAGGAATGAGTTTCAATTCATGATCGATACCAGCCAGATGTTTGGTGACATTCAGCAGAAGAGCAGCGCTGCAACCAAGCAGCGGTGTTGTCTTCGCGGTGATAATGGTGCCGTCTTCCAATTCGATGGCGGTAGCATTATGTCCTGTTTCGATTTTCTTTTCGTAGGCAGCTGTTGTCGTGCGACGATTTGCTGTAGTGATTTTCGCCTGATTGAACAGCAGGCGTATCTTTTTGATTTCGTTTTCGTTATCGTTACCGTCAGCCAGTTTGTTCGTCGCTGTGTAATAGCGACGGATGATTTCATCGCGGGAAGCCTGACAACACACCTCATCATCGCTGATGCAGAAGCCTACCATATTGACACCCATATCGGTAGGCGACTTATACGGGTTCTCGCCGTAGATACCTTCAAAGAGTGCGTTCAGCACAGGGAAGATTTCGATATCGCGGTTGTAATTGATTGCTGTCTTGCCATAAGCTTCGAGGTGGAACGGGTCAATCATGTTTACATCGTTCAGGTCGGCTGTGGCAGCCTCGTACGCAATGTTGACGGGATGTTTCAACGGAAGATTCCAAACAGGGAACGTCTCAAACTTCGCATAACCGGCCCGAATGCCGCGTTTGTTTTCATTATACAACTGACTGAGACAGACGGCCATCTTGCCGCTTCCAGGACCAGGAGCCGTGATGATGACCAACGGGCGTTCTGTTTCCACATAGTCGTTCTTGCCGAATCCCTCGTCGCTGGCAATCAGTTCCACATTGTGTGGATAACCATCGATGAGGTAGTGGATGTAGGATTTGATACCCATACGCTCCAAACGGTGACGGAACTGGTCGGCTGTACGCTGTCCGTTGTAGTGTGTGATGACAACAGAACCTACTTTGAAGTCGCGACTCTTGAATTCCTCACGTAGACGGAGCACATCCTCGTCATAAGTGATGCCTAAGTCGGCACGTACCTTGTTCTTTTCGATATCCTCTGCGCTGATGACAATGACGATTTCTATGCTGTCGCGCAACTGTCCGAACATACGGAGTTTCGAGTCGGGCTTGAAACCTGGAAGAACACGTGATGCATGGTGGTCGTCGAAGAGTTTGCCACCCAGTTCCAAGTACAGTTTTCCGTCGAACTGAGCAATGCGCTCCTTGATGTGTTCAGATTGTATCTTCAGATACTTCTCGTTGTCAAATCCTATTTTCATTTTCCCAGTCCCTTTCTTTTGCGTTGCAGTTCCTCGCGTTTGCGCTGCATTTCAGCCTGCTGTTCCTGCATCGCTTGCAGACGTGCAGCCAGACCGCTCATCTTCTTGGGGTTGTTCTTGTTCTCCTGATAACGGGCTTCCAAAATCTGCAGCAACTTCTCATCGTTGGTAGTCTTGCGTAAGGTCCACATGATAGCTGCTGAGAAGAAGAGCGAAATGAAATAGTAGAAATTCAGACCGCTGGAGTAGTCGTTGAACATAAAGAAGAACATGACGGGCATGAGGAACATCATCCATTGCATCATCTTCATCTGCTGTGCCTGCTGACCAACCATCTGGTCGCGCTGCTGGCGCATCGTCATCCAGGAATAAAGCAGGTTGGATACACAGAACAATACACACGTCAAGGACAGGTGGTCGCCAATGAGCGGCAGATTAGAGTTCCACTGGAAAATGGGGTCGTAGGTGCTCAGGTCGTCCATCCACAGGAATTTCTCGCCACGCAGTTGGATGGCGTTCGGCACAAAGTTGAACATCGCAATCCAGATTGGCATCTGTATGAGCATCGGCAGACAGCCGGACAGCGGACTTACTCCATATTTAGAATAGAGCTGCATCATCTCCTGCTGTTTCTTCATCTGGTCTTCAGGCTTGTCGTATTGCTTGGTGGCTTCTTCCAATTTGGGTTTTAGCACGCGCATCTTCGCAGAACTCATATAGCTCTTCTTGACCAACGGGAAGGTGATGGCTTTCAGCAAGAGGGTTATCAGAATCAGCACGATACCCATTGGGAACACCTTTGACAACCAATCGAAGACGTAGATGGTGAAGAAACGGTTGATCCAACGGACAATCGGCCAACCTAAATAAACGAGTTTTTGCAGTTCGAGTTCCTTGCCGAAGGTGCTTTCCTCTTCTACGTTCTTGAGAATCTGGAAATCGTTAGGACCATAGTAGAACTCAAACTCTGTTGGCTGTTGACCGCTGGGGTCGAAGAAAGTTTTCAGATTTGCCTGATACTCTTTCAAGTAGCCAGAGTCTTTGGCCTGTGGGATGCTGGTCATCATGGCATTGGAAGCAAAATCTGTCTTCGCAATCATGATAGATGTAAAGAACTGGTCTTTGAATGCCACCCAGTCTAAAGCTTCTTCAATGACTTCATCGCGTGTTTCTGACGTCTCGCTCAAATGATCGGTAGAACCGTCTTTTTCTTTGTAAGTCAATGTAGCATAGCGGCTTTCAAACGTATAACCCATCTCCTGCTGACGACACATACCATTCCAGTTGACACTCATCTGCTTGGTGTTGGGGTCGAAGAGTCCAGCCATACCTGTAGCTCTCATGTCCATGTGGAGCATATAATCTTTACCCAGTCGGTAGTTCATAACAAGTGTCTTACCTTCTCCTGCTTCAGCTGTCAGTGTAACAGTTGAGTCGGTTACATTGGTAGGCGTGAAAAACAAGTCCTTGGTGCTGATATTCTGATCTTTGGCGACCAGTGTGTAAGTCAGCTGCTGGTCATTGCCGTCAAAGAGCAACAGGTCTTTGCTCTCTTCACCCTTACCTTTTGGGGTGATATTATGTCCTGTGTAGCCGTTAAGAATCACTTTCTTCACGGTACCACCCTGCGTAGAGATGGTGAGCGAGAGCTTCTGATTCTTCAGCTGAATATCCTGAGCCTTGCCACTCATCGCTGTGTGGAACAGGGCTGCGGAGTCAACGAGGGCTGCCTCTTTTGCTTTTTGAGCAGCAATCTGTTTCTTTGCAGCCTCTTTTTTCTTGTTAACAGCCGCAATGGAGTCTTTTACAAACTGTTCACGCTGCTGTGCAATTTGTTCATCTGACGGTTGTGCCCACCAACCATATCCAATCAGTATGGCTGCAATGAGCACAAATCCTAATACTGTATTCTTATCCATTATTCTTTGATAGTTTTATTATTTGCTTTTTTGATGTTGTCTTATTGACATAACAAGGTGCAAAGGTACAAATAAGTAAGAGAAATGCAAAAGAAAATTTGTTTTTTCACTCACATAATTGTACCTTTGCAAATAAATTACATGGATTTATGAGAAAATTATGGCTCGCATGGCTGTTGACATGTACTCTTGTATTGCATGCACAAAACAATAATTTTGTACAAGCATATATGGATTCGCTGGCTCAAGCACAGGTACGTGTTGCAGAGAACCATCAAAATATGGCGTCGCCCATTCAGGATAAAAAACTCTTCTTTCCCCTGACGTTTTATCGCGATATCGCTCATGAGGCCTTCACGCTTGATGAACGATTGTCTCCGTTATATCAGCAACTGTTACGCGTCTATTTAGCGCATCCGGAGTGGGTGAGGAATACAGAATGGGACATTGCACATGTGGACAACTGGAACGAGATTGAACTAAAACCCATGAAGCCTGTGATGGAATCAATCCCGTTTCCTGAACATGCCGATATCGACAAATTGGCGCAACAGGTGACGAGCAGTATCCCTGTGAACGTGGCGATACAGAAACCGAACTTCTGGAAATTCAAGGGTGATTTCAGTCTGTCGTTCATGCAAAACTATGTATCGTCGAACTGGTATCAAGGTGGACAAAGCAACTATGCGATGATGACTGCTGTGACCCTTGAAGCCAATTACAACAACAAACATCGCGTGAAATGGGACAATAAACTGGAAATGAAACTGGGTGCGCAACATAGTTCCAGCGATACCGTTCATCAATTTCTTACCACCGACGACCTGTTGCGATATACTGGGAAATTGGGTTTGCAGGCATCAAAGAAATGGTATTATACTCTTCAGCTGTTGGCAGAAACGCAGTTCACTCACGGCTACAAGGCCAACGACCCGAATCTTCACAGTGATTTTCTGGCACCGCTGACGGTGAATCTTTCTTTGGGTATGGACTACAACGTGGACTGGTTGAATCACAAACTGAAAGGAAATGTGCATTTGGCTCCTGTTGCGTTGAACCTGAAATATTCGCGACTGTTGGAACTGTCAAAGCACTTGGGAATAGAGGAGGGGAAACATACGAAGTTTGATTATGGTTCGCAGTTTACAGTGGATTTTGAATGGCAACTACTGGAGCAGCTGAAATGGAAATCGCGTCTATATGGATTTACTTCCTATAAACGAGTGGAATTGGAGTGGGAGAATACTTTCAACTTCCAGTTGACACGCTGGCTCTCTGCTCAGTTGTTCGTTTATCCGCGCTTCGACGATTCCGTCAAGCGAGACGGGCATCACGGCTACTTCCAAATAAAGGAAAACGCCTCTATCGGCTTTGCCTATTCGTTTTGATAGCTTCCTCGTTTACCAGATACCCTCATCTTATAGATTATCGAATGTAACCTGTTCCTCACGTGGCTTGTTGGCTGGTGAGGATTTTTTCTGTTCGTTGCCAGAAGGATCCTGCGAGCGGTTCTGATTGCCAGATTGGGAAGCTGACGACTGTTTGTTCATCTCGTTCAGCATTCCTTCTACTTCTGCATTGAACTCTTCATCCGTAAAGTCCAACATGGTAGTATCGGCATCAAGGGTGTCAACTTGTTCAATATAGTCGCATTGATACATGTATGGTTCTACATCCATATCGTTTGGTTTGCTGAAACGGGCATGATATCGACGGAATGCAGGGTCTTTCATCACACTCTGCAGGAAGTACCCGCAGATAGGAAGTGCCGTTCTCGACCCTTGTCCCAATGCACCAGTACGGAAGTGAATGCACCGATATTCGCCTCCTACCCACGCACCAACAACCAGATGGGGACTGACGCCTATAAACCAAGCATCAGAATGGTTATTGGAGGTGCCGGTCTTACCTCCCCAGTCGGTATCGGCGGTGACATATCCGTTCAGACTCTGTGAGGTGCCTCCACTTTCGCGAACACCTGATTTTAGCATCTCTTGCATCAAGAAGGCCGTTTTGGTTGGGAGTACCTGATGAATGTCGTCAGGGCCACGATATACTTCGATGCCGTTACGATCGACTATTCGTGTAATCAGTACAGGCTCATGATGACGTCCGCCAGCTGCTATCGTACAGTAGGCGTTCACCATCTCCAACAGGTTGACGTCGCTGGAGCCAAGCGCCAATGAAAATTCTTCATCTAACGGACTATTAATACCCATATCCTGTGCCGTCTTAATGATATTGCGAATACCCATCTCCTGTCCTAATCGTACAGCAATGGAATTGATGCTTCGTGCAAATGCGGTGTGTAAAGGCAGCGAGTCGCCAGAGAAATGTCCGCTGGCATTGCTGGGTGTCCAAGTATTCATGCGACCAGTCTTCTTGTCGAGCACATCCATAGAGATGTATTCGTCGCGCCGTTTGTCGCAAGGGGTCAGTCCCTGATTCATAGCTTCTGTATATACAAAAAGCTTAAAGGTGGAACCAGGCTGACGCATCGCCGTGACTTTGTCGTATTTCCACGATTCGAAATCAACATCGCCCACCCAAGCGCGTACAGCACCACTTTCTGGTTCCATCGCCAAGAATGAACAGTGCATGAAGCTGACCATATAACGGATAGAGTCCATCGTGGACATTTCCCTTTCAATACTGCCTTTCTCGTAATCGAAGACGCGAACCTTGTGTGGCTTGTTCATATAGTAATCAACAGAGTCAGGATTGTTGGGAAACTTTTCCGTAAGCGATTTGTAAACAGGTAGATGTTGCGCAATCTTCTCGATGAAATTGGGAACCAGCTGCCCGTTCTCATCTCGCCAGGGTTGTTCTTTTCCCCAGTGATTCCGGAAGTTCTGCTGGACTTGCCGCATTTGTTTTGTGGCAGCCTGCTCTGCATATTTCTGCAGACGGGTATCCAGTGTGGTATAGATTGTCAACCCACTGGAATAGAGATCGTAACCGTTGTCTTCACACCAATCCTTCAAATATGCGGCAATATATTCGCGGAAATAGAGAGCCTGACCGTCATAGTTGTCCTCTACCTGTACATCAAGCCCTAAGGGTTTTTGGCTGAGTTGCTCATATTCGCTGCGGCTGAGGTCACCATGTTCCACCATGTTGTAAAGTACAACGTTGCGTCGCTTGAGACTATTCTCCGGATGGCTGATGGGATTGTAATGAGTTGTGGCTTTCAGCATGCCGACCAGCGTAGCAGCCTGTTCCGCTGTCAGCTTGGCTGGTGTCGTGTTGAAATAGGTTTTGGCAGCGGTATTGATGCCAAACGAGTTGTTTCCAAAATCAACCGTATTGGCATACATCGTAAGAATTTCATCTTTGTCGTAAACCATTTCCAGTTTGATAGCAAGAATCCATTCTTTACTCTTCATAATCAGCATCTTGATGCCAGGAATTTTTCCTAATAATCCTGTTGAATATTGTGAGCGAACGCGAAAAAGGTTTTTTGCCAACTGCTGTGTGATGGTGGATGCACCTCGCGCATCGCTAGTAACGGCATCTTTAACTGCTCCAGCGATTCCCTTGAAGTCTATACCATGATGATCATAGAACCGTTCATCTTCTGTATCTACCAATGCTTTCCAAAAAACAGGATTTACATCTTTATATTTAACGGGAATTCTATTCTCTTTGAAATATTTTCCAATAAGAACACTATCGGCGCTATATATCAATGATGCATCGTAGGTGGGAGGAGTCTTGATTTCGCGGAAACCAGGTGATTTTCCGAAGAGCCACAGAAAATTCATATCAACCATTCCCAAATAGAGAAATAGAGATACGATTACAGATACGATAACCAATGCGGTCTTCGTGTACCACGCACGTCCCTTGTACAGTGATTTGTACCAAGGAAAGAACGCACGTACTTTACTCCAGATATATTTAAGTATGTCTAAAATTTTCTTTATCATGATGTTGATTTCTTATCATTGATTTGTTGGCTGCTATTGATAGGACTGGTCTTTTCGAATGTATTCGAGTATAGCCGTTTCGTCATTAGGGGAAAACCATTTTATGGTGGTGTCTCGTTTAAACCAAGTCAATTGTTTGCGACAATACCGGCGCGTATTGCTTTGTATCTTACAGATGGCTTCGTCCAATGTGATATTCCCGTTAAAATACTCGAACATTTCTTTGTAACCAACTGTGTTTAATGCGTTTTCGTTTCTAAATGAAAATACATTTCTAGCTTCTTCTTCTAATCCGTTGGCAATCATGCTAAGGACGCGCTGGTTGATGCGATTATATAACTCCTCACGTGGACGATTCAAACCAATCTTGATAATTCGAAACGGACGCTCTTTCTTTTCGTTTTTTCGGAACGAGGTGTAGGTTTTACCTGTCATGTGACATATCTCCAAAGCATGGACAACACGTCGAGGGTTATTCTTGTCAACATAATTCCAATGCTCAGGGTCGAGCTGATGCAACTCTTCCACTAAAGCAGGTAGCCCTTCTTCCTCTAACCTTCTCTTCATCCAAATACGAGTCTGGTCATCTATGGTTGGAATGTCATCGATACCGTTGCATACAGCATCAATATACATCATGGATCCGCCTGTAAGTAGTGCAATAGGGGAGTTGTCGTCTGAAGATTCTCCGTTGTTGGTCGCATCTTTTACCAATTGCTGATACAGATTCAGTACATCCTGTTCATACATAGAAGCACTATAGTATTCACCTATATGGTGAGTTCCTACAAAATAATGCTTTACCCGTTGTAACTGTTCTGCTGTCGGAGCAGCTGTTCCAATAGGTATTTCTTTGAATATCTGTCGTGAGTCAGCATTGATAATGGGTAAATGCAAAGATTCGGCAAGACGAAGACATAGCTCCGTTTTGCCGACTCCTGTAGGACCGAGTATGACTACCAGGCTTTTCACTTCTTTCTCCTGTATCCTTACTCCTTTTCTTTATCTTCTTTTATTTGATGATTCCTCGTTCTGAAGACTCAACGAAATCAATGATGTATTGTATTTCGGGGCTTATCGTGAGCGTATCCTTGATCTGCTGAATGGCTTCAGCGCGTGTCCCTGTACCATTATATATAATGTTATACGCTTCTTTAATCTGTTCGATTAACTCGTTTGAAAAACCACGACGACGTAAACCGATGATATTCAGACCAGCATAGCGGATAGGTTCTTTGCCGGCAATAACAAATGGAGGAATATCCATTGATGTACGGCTTCCGCCTTGTACCATCACATAACTGCCAATTCGGCAGAACTGATGGATAAGAACCGTAGCAGAGATGATAGCAAAGTCGTCAACGATCACCTCTCCTGCAAATTTCGTAGAGTTACCGATGATACATCCGTTGCCGACGACACAATCGTGAGCAATATGCATATTTTCCATCAACAGGTTGTTGTTGCCTACTTTTGTGGTTCCCTTGGAAGCAGTACCCCGACTGATGGTAACATTCTCACGAATGGAGTTGTTATCACCAATCTCACAGATGGTGTCTTCGCCCTTGAATTTCAAATCTTGCGGTTTGGTAGAAATACTGGCACCAGCAAGAATCTCATTGTTGTTACCGATGCGAGCACCATAGTTGATGGTTACACTGTTCTGGAAAACATTGTTGTCGCCAATAACCGTGTTTCTGTCAATGTAACAAAAAGGACCAATCACGTTGTTGTCACCGAGTTTTGCCTCAGGATGAACGTATGCTAACGGGCTGATTTGATTCATATCTTATTTGTTTTTGATAATCTGTGCTGTAAATGTTGCTTCGGATACAACCTTGTCGCCAACAAACATGTAGCCTTTCATGGAGCTGATACCGTGACGTACAGGGTGGAGTAGCTCCACACGGAACAATAGCGTGTCGCCTGGTACAACTTTCTGGCGGAACTTTACATTGTCAATATTCAAGAAGTAGGTTGACCAGCGTTCAGGTTCTTCTACCTGATTCAGGACGAGTAAACCTCCACATTGTGCCATCGCCTCAATCTGAAGGACACCAGGCATCACTGGCTCTTGTGGGAAGTGTCCCTGAAAGAATGGCTCATTGGAAGTGACATTCTTTATACCGACGATACTGGTGGGGCCAATTGCGGTAATCTTGTCAACCAACTGCATTGGGTAACGGTGTGGAAGCAACTCGCGGATGCGGTTGTTGTCCATAATAGGATCCTCATTGGGATCGTAGATAGGTGCCTGTACGGTGTGCTTTTTGATTTCTTTGCGCATCAGACGGGCAAACTTGTTGTTCACCGTATGACCAGGACGGGTAGCGATGATTCTTCCCTTGATGGGTTTACCAATCAAAGCCATATCACCAATCACATCCAACAACTTATGACGTGTGCACTCATTCTCCCAAACCAATGGTTTATGTTGAATGTAGCCGAGATTGTCGGCACTCATGTGGGGTACATTCAGCATATCAGCAAGCATATCAAGACGTTCTTGTGTCGTCTGACGCTCGTAGATGACAATCGCATTATCCAAATCGCCTCCCTTGATAAGGTTGGCTTGTAACAGCGGTTCTATATCGCGTACAAAGACAAAGGTACGGGCAGCGGATATCTCTTTCTCAAAATTCTCCATACTTTCCAGTGTTGCAAATTGGCTATTGATGAACTTTGATTCGAAAGAACACATGGCCGTGATGGAGAATTGGTCGTCAGGCAGAATCGTAATACAAGAGCCAGACTTCTCGTCTTTCACCTCGATTTTCTTCCGGATGATATAATAGTCTTTGGGCGCATTCTGCTCTTCGATACCTACCTGGTTGATTTTCTCAACATACATAGCGGCAGAACCATCGAGAATCGGGAACTCTGGTCCGTTGACCTGTATCATACAGTTGTCGATGCCCATCGCAAAGAGAGCAGCTAATCCATGTTCAACGGTTGAAACCCTTGCATCGCCGTTTGCCAGAACTGTTCCGCGCTGCGTGTCTACAACCTTTTCAGCAACAGCATCAATGACAGGTTGTCCTTCTAAATCGATTCGCTGTATTTTGTAGCCTGTATTTTCCGGTGCGGGGTTAAAGGTTACTGTCAAGTTTAAACCAGTGTGCAGTCCTTTTCCAAATAAAGAAAAACTGCCTTTCAGTGTTCTCTGCTTTGTTGTTTCCATTTGTTAGTGTTTTATATGGATATGTACGAGAAGAGGCTTCAACTCTGATTTATGATTTGCTTTTAAGTTCTTCAATCTCTTTCTTCAACGCATTGATCTGTTGATACATTTCAGGCAAGCGACGGAAGACGGCATAGGATTTCATATAGGATTTTGCATCGATGGCAGGAGAGCCGATAATGGGGGCTTCTGCTTTTTTGATGCTGTTGGTGATGCCTGCTTGTGCACCAACTTGCGTACCATCGCCAATTGACAAGTGTCCTGCGATGCCGACTTGTCCGCCAAACATACACCAATTGCCAACTTTCGTACTGCCAGCAACACCAACCTGCGCAGCCATTACGGTGTTTTCACCAACTTCCGCATTATGGGCAATCTGAATCAGATTGTCTAACTTGGCACCTTTACGGATGTAGGTGCTACCCATTGTGGAACGATCGATACAGGTGTTGGCTCCAATTTCCACATTGTCTTCAATAGTAACGATACCAATCTGTGGAATTTTGTCGTAACCATCAGCATTTGGCGCAAAACCGAAACCATCAGCACCAATAACACTTCCGGAGTGAATAGTTACTTGGATGATCGTAGATGACAGTATGGGGGTATATCTGGCAGTTGTTGCCGATCTCTACACCATCACCAATATATGCAAAAGCTCCGATATAGCAATTCTCGCCGATCGTTGCAGAGGGTGAAATGAATGCCAACGGGTCAATACCCGTTTTCTTCGGTTTCATGGAATCATAGAGTTGTAGCAACTTAGCCACACACTCATAGGCATTATCAACTCGGATAAGGGTTGCCTGAGTAGGCTTTTCTAATTCAACCTGCTTGTCAATCAAGACTACGCTGGATAGTGTATCGTATATATGATGTGTGTATTTAGGATTTGAGAGGAATGAAATAGCACCTTTCTTTCCTTCTTCAATCTTTGCGAAAGTGTTGACAACAGCGTTTTCGTCACCTTCTATCCTGCCTTGTACAAACTCGGCAATTTGTTTTGCTGTAAACTCCATTTTTCTTGTTATAACGTATTTATTTTGCAAAAATACAACTTTTTTGCTAAATACGTTGATATGAGAGGTAATATTTGCATATTTTTTTAGATAATAGCTCAACATTTAATATTTCTGAAGCCTCTGCAATGTCTTTGATGGTCCCATCTTTATATAACACATCGATATGGTCATCAGTAATATCATACATGTCTTTTTGTATGCAATCAACACTCATCAGGTAGTGGGCATCATCAATAGGGATGCCTGTCTTTTCTGCCAAAGTTGCCTTTATTTCGTTAATTTCATCAGCAGTTGGCTCCTCCTCACGCACTTCCACAGTAAAAAGACGTCTGTTCAACATATTTTTTGCTAACATGGAAAGAATGGCATCGTTGCTGTCAGCCCATACTTTTAGGGAACTCCAGACATCTGAATCGTCGAGTAGCGCATAGTTGTCGAGAGCTTTCTCATGCATATTGAACCATTTTGCATCAACATCATTTTCCAGAAAATACTTCAAGGAGGGTGGGGCAAAGAGGGGATGACCTTTTCTTACCAATTGCTTGGCTCGCATCAATGTGTTTACCAGTACTTTCTCGCAGGCAACAGTCGTTTTATGGAGATATACTTGCCAATACATCACACGACGGGTGGTAAGATAGTTCTCCAGCGAATAAATGCCTTTGTGTTCAACCACCAGATTGTCGTCGACGACATTCAGCATCTTAATAATACGGGCACTACCAATGTTTCCTTCTGTCACACCGGTAAAGAACGAATCCCTACGCAGGTAATCCAGTCTGTCCATATCCAACTGACTGCTAATAAGTTGATGCAGAAAACGTTTTGGATATTCGTTCTTGAAAATTTTCATCGCCAGATTCAATTCTCCATTCATGTCCTGATTGATGCGTTCCATCATCATCAGGGAGATATCTTCATGTGAAATACCTTTGATCAATGTATGCTCCAAAACATGTGAGAATGGCCCGTGCCCGATGTCATGCATGAGGATGGCAGCTTGGATAGCTTCGGCTTCGGAATCAAAGATGAAGATACCTTTCTGGCGTAACGAGACAATGGCTTCACTCATCAGATGAAAAGCACCTAACGAGTGTTGAAAGCGCGTATGTTGAGCACCAGGATAGACAACAGAAGTCAGTCCCAGTTGTTTGATTCGGGACAGTCGTTGCATCAACGGGTGCTTGACAATGTCCAACAACAAACCTCTCGGAATTTTGATAAAACCGAATACGGGATCAATGATCGTCTTATGGTCTGTCATATATGAACAGCAATGATGCTCTTACAGCTTTGACAATTCAATTTCCATTTCTTTTTGCAGTTTTCTTGCAGCATTTGCTGCGGCTTCTGCAAAATCTTCTGTTTGGCTGGCATAGATGATGCCGCGTGAGGAGTTGACTAACAAACCGCAGTCTTTGTTCATTCCATATCGGCATACTTCCTGCAGACTACCTCCTTGTGCACCTACTCCAGGCACAAGCAAGAAATGATCGGGTGCAACACGACGGATGTCTTCAAACATCTTGCCTTGCGTTGCTCCTACAACATACATCATATTGTCGGCATTGCCCCATTGTTGGGATGTACGAAGAACCTTTTCAAATAGTCGTTCCCCCTGAGCATCTTCCATCATCTGAAAATCATGGGACCCTTTGTTGCTGGTAAGTGCAAGAAGAATTATCCATTTCCCATCATATTCGAGAAATGGTGTGACAGAGTCTTCGCCCATATAAGGCGCAACAGTCAGGGAATCAACGTTGTATTCCTCGAAGAACGTCCGTGCATACATCATCGAGGTGTTTCCGATATCTCCACGTTTGGCATCAGCAATGATAAAATGACTGGGATAGTATTTCTTCAAATACTTGATGGTATGTTCAAAAGAAATCATACCCTTGATGCCGAATGCTTCATAAAAGGCGAGATTGGGTTTGTATGCCACACAATAGGGAGCTGTGGCATCGATGATAGCTTTGTTGAAAGCAAACAAAGGATCGTCTTCATGAAGAAGATGCTGCGGAATTTTCTTGATGTCTGTATCCAGACCGACACACAGGAAGGATTTCTTTGTGAAAATTTGGGTAATCAGTTCTTTTCTTGTCATAGCTCTGCTTCTTTCATACGTTCAGCATTCTCCGCAACGGTCAGGGCATCAATCATATCTTGAATATTGCCACCAAGGAATCCTTGCAGGTCATGTGTCGTATAGCCGATACGATGGTCGGTTACACGTCCTTGTGGAAAATTGTACGTGCGGATCTTGGCGCTACGGTCGCCTGTAGATACCAAACTTTTACGTCGACTGGCAATATCATCGACATATTTCTGATGTTCTTTATCATAGATAAAGGTGTACAAACGCGAGAGTGCGCGTTCCTTGTTCTTGGGCTGATCGCGTGTTTCCGTACATTCTATGAGTATTTCCTCCGTTTCGCCTGTGTTGGGGTTCTTCCACATATAGCGCAAACGGACACCAGATTCAACCTTATTGACGTTCTGTCCTCCTGCACCGCTGCTTCGGAAAGTGTCCCATTTAATTTCACCTTCGTTGATGTTGACCTCAAACTTATCAGCTTCAGGAAGAACAGCAACTGTTGCTGCTGAGGTCTGCATGCGTCCGTTGGATTCTGTTACAGGTACTCGTTGTACACGGTGTACGCCCGATTCGTATTTCAATGTACCATACACATCCGTACCACTAACGGCAAAGTCTATTTCCTTGAATCCACCGACAGCACCTTCACTGGCGCTGGTGATAGAAAGATTCCACCCCTTTGAGTCGCAGAATCGTTTGTACATTTGGAATAGGTCACCCGCAAAGAGACAAGCTTCATCACCACCAGTTCCAGCACGAATTTCCATCTGTACGTTTTTAGCGTCCTCTGGGTCTTTAGGAATAAGGGCAATCTTGATCTCTTCTTCCAGTTTTGGCTGAAGGGCTTCATTGACCGCGAGTTCTTCACGTGCCATCTCTTTCATCTCCGGATCGTCCTCATTGGCAAGAATGTCTTTGGCTTCTTTGATGCTGTTCAGACAGGCGATATACCGTTTGCGTGCATCCATGATGTCGCCCAGATCCTTATATTCCTTTGTCAATTTTACAAAACGGTTTTGGTCGGCAATCACATTTGGGTCGGTAATCAGTGTTGACACCTCCTCAAAGCGAGCCTCCAAACCGTCTAATTTCTGTAGTATACTGTTATTATCCATTCTGTTTGATGTTATATGTATGGTGGCATTTAGTACTGGAATGTACCATACTCACTTTGGATGGTCAGACTCTTTGTACCTTCTTCAATATGTCCGACAACCTGTGCATCAATATTGAACGATTTGCTGATGGCCATCACATGATCAGCTACTTCCGGATGGACGTAGATTTCCATTCTGTGACCCATATTGAATACTTGATACATTTCTTTCCAGTCGGTTCCGCTACACTCGTGGATAGCTTGGAAGAGTGGGGGAACGGGGAACATATTGTCTTTGATGACGCGGCAGTTGTCGTTGACGAAATGTAATACTTTTGTCTGCGCACCGCCTGTACAATGCACCATACCGTGAATCTCTGGTCTCAACTCGTCCAAAATCTTTTTGATAACAGGTGCATAGGTACGGGTGGGCGACAAAACCAATTGTCCCATATTGGGAAGCACCGTATGTTGTGATTCTGTTGCAGCATACGAAACTGTATCGGTAAGGGCGTATTTCCCACTATATACCAGCTCTTTCGGAACTGCATGGTCGAAGCTTTCCGGATATTTCTCAGCCAGATACTTGGCGAAGACATCATGACGCGCACTTGTAAGGCCATTGCTTCCCATACCGCCATTATACTGTTTTTCGTAGGTTGCTTGTCCTGTGGAAGATAAGCCTACAATTACATCACCCGGCCGGATATTCGCATTGTTGATCACATCACTTCGCTTCATGCGACAAGTTACTGTTGAATCAACAATGATGGTGCGAACAAGGTCTCCTACATCTGCGGTTTCACCGCCAGTGGGATAAATGCCAATGCCCATATCGCGGAGTTCCTGAAGTAATTCGTCTGTTCCGTTGATGATCGCAGAAATCACTTCGCCAGGAATCAGCATCTTGTTTCGTCCGATGGTGCTACTGACTAAGATATTATCCACAGCTCCCACACATAGTAGGTCGTCTGTATTCATCACAATTGCATCTTGTGCAATTCCTTTCCATACACTCAGGTCGCCCGTTTCTTTCCAGTACATATAGGCAAGACTGGATTTCGTGCCAGCTCCGTCGGCATGCATGATGTTACAGTATTCCGGATCTCCTCCAAGGATATCCGGAATAATCTTGCAGAAGGCTTGTGGGAAAATACCTTTGTCAATATTCTTGATGGCGTTGTGCACATCTTCTTTGGCGGCACTAACGCCACGCATCATATATCTGTTGTTATTCATTGCTCTTTAGGGTGTTGCGAGTTTATCGCAACAAAAATGACAATTAGAATTTGACAGTCGGAGCATTCTGTGCCTCCGCATCAGCTTCGAATTTCTCCATCTTGTCAAAGCCGAAGATGCCAGCCAGCAGCGAGTTGGGGAAACGACGTATTTTCATGTTGTAATTCTGTACGGCAGTATTGAAACTGTTGCGTGCCTCGTTGATGCGGTTTTCTGTTCCTTCAAGTTGTTTCTGTAAGTCCATGAAGTTCTCGTTTGCTTTCAAGTCTGGATACGACTCCTGTACAGCTAGCAACTTGCCGAGAGCTTGTGACAATTCACCCTGTGCTTTTTGGAATTGCTCCAGTTTCTCAGGTGTCAGATCGTCAGCATTTACTTGGATACTGGTAGCTTTAGCACGTGCATTAACCACTCCTTCAAGTGTTTCTTTCTCGTGAGAAGCATACCCTTTCACCACTTCAACCAAGTTCGGAATGAGGTCGGCTCGACGCTGATAAGCTGATTGTACTTTTGCCCATTCTGTTGTAGCTTGTTCTTCTACATTAACCATACCATTGTAGGCACTGATGCTCCAGATGACGAGTACTGCAACAACAACTCCAATAATGATGGTGCTTTTTGAAAAGCCACCTGCTTTACTTACATTGTTCTCCATAATGTTTCAATTTTAAATTTATATTTTGTTACTTCTTACTTCTTACATCTTACTTCTTACTTCTTACATCTTCCATCTTATCTCTACCATCTTCCGCCAGAGCCGCCTCCGCCCCAGCTGCCGCCGCCGAAACCTCCGCTGCTACTGCTGCTGCTTGACGAACCTCCGCCCCAGCCTGATGAACCACCACCGCCGGAACTGCTTTCTACAACGACGAATGGGTTCGCCATCAATGAGGCGACACCAAGGCTTGTACCTACCTTGCTGCCCATGTAGTATGAATAGATTCCCCAGAATACGATTAACACGGCAATGATATAAAGGGGAACATCCTCGTCTTCCTCTGTACTGTTTGAGCCTCCAGAAACAAACGATGACATCTTGGGTTTCTCTTTGCCACTCATCAGGGCATATATACCACGTGCCAGATAGAGCATACCACTGTCGGGTTTCTCTGCTTTCATGCTGGGTATCAGGTAGTCTTGTGCCAAATGATTACACTCCAGGTCTGTGAGGTCTGCCTCAAGACTTCTGCCTGGCGCAATGAAATAGGAGTGGTCCAGATAGCCCACAACGATCACCAGTCCGCGGTCGTTTCTTCCTACCTTATATTTCTGATAGATGCCACGCACCATTGCTACTGGATCGTCGTTGTCGATATGTCCCACAATAGCCATCACGGACTCAATGCCCAAAGAATCATCCAACAGTCCGAGTGTCCTGTTGATACTGTCAACAACTTGTTTGGAAAGGATGCTGTCAGGATTACATACATACAGACTGTGACTTTGCATGTGTGGCATGGGAATATTTTCCGCATTCCATGAACGCGATTCCATCAGCGCCGTCTTTGAATCAGAATCGCTGATGTCGGTATTCATTCCAATATCAAGGCCAAATGCCATTCCGATGACTGCAAAGCCAATGATGAAGATTTTCTTCCAAGCGCGTGATACAGACAAATCACTTTGTCCGAAGGATTTCCATCGTTGTTTGATAGCCTGTACGTTCAGATCGTAGTCGCTCTTGATTGATGTGTATTGCTGTTCGCCGGAAATTCTGCTTACACCGCTATTCTGTAGCTTCTTGACTTTGTTGTTATATTCTTCAGCGAGCTTATTCAGTTCTTCGCGTTGCTGTTTGATGATGTCGAGTTCTGCAGCGTGAGTCTTGTTGATACTGTATCCATATAAAATAAGAATTGCCAGTATAACAACACTATAGAGAATCAGTTCTGTAGGCGTAATCTTGTCTTTCAGGGCATTGCCAACAACAAAGACGATACCCAACAGGAATACTGCCAGTATTGTATATAGACATCCTTGTCCGGAACAGCAGCCGCTACTTGTTATTTTTGCACTGCCGTCTGAAGATTTTTGAATGCGTTTAGTTGTATTTGAAGTCTTTCTCTGTGCCATATTAAATATCTTTTCCGTTCCAGAACTCCCAGCTGGCAAAAGCCTGCAGGAGTAACATTTCGAGTCCGTTCTTTACGGTAGCTCCTTGCGCTTTGCCTTTTTTCATAAACATTGTTTCATCTGGGTTGTAAATCAAATCATACAAAAGCGTATGACTGTCCATTGCCTCATAGGGAAGGTCAGGACAGCTGCTGGTCTTTGGATACATCCCCAATGGCGTACAGTTGACAATCACATTGTATTCCTGTATCACCTCAGGCGTAATCTTGTCATATTGGGTTGTATCGGGTCGTTCATAGCGACTTACCTTCACCGTTTCAAGACCCAATGATTTCAAACCATAGTCAACAGCTTTCGATGCGCCGCCCGTTCCCAGAATCAAAGCCTTCTTATGATAACGTTCCAACAATGGTTCAATACTCTGGGTGAACCCAATAACATCGCTGTTATAACCTTTCAGTTCTACGTCATTGCCTTTGTGAATGACCTTGATGACATTCACGGCACCAATGGCGCGCGCCTCAGGGCTGACAGTTGTCAGATAGTTCAACACTTTCTCTTTGTAGGGAATGGTCACATTGAGACCCTTCAACTCTGGATTGGAGTCGATTACTTCAGGAAGGTCGTCAATGGAGGCGAGCTCAAAGTTCTCATACTTGGCATTGATACCCTCGTTGTGAAACTTTTCGTTGAAGTAGCCGATTGAGAACGAGTGTCCCAATGGGTAACCAATCAGTCCGTACTTGTCCATGTTGCTTTTATTTCGTTTGACGTTATTTCCTTGCTATATACATCGTGCAAATGCCAAATGTCATTCGTTTGAATGTAACCTCGTTGAAGCCTGCCTTCTGCAGAATCGCAGTCATCTGTTCTCCTTGCGGAAATGCTTCTATCGTCTTTCTGAGGTATTTGTTTGCACCTTTTTCCTTTGATATCAGTTGTCCGTATATGGGCAACATCACATGAGAGTACACCTTGAACAGTTGTTTCAAGGGAAATGAGGTAGGGTGGGACAGTTCCACAATACTCAGTTTTCCTCCAGGTTTCAGTACACGACAGATCTCTGTGAGACTCTTGTCCAAGTCAGCGAAGTTGCGAATGCCGAAAGAACTTGTGACAGCATCGAAACTGTTATCGTCAAAAGACAATGTTTTGCAGTCTTCCTGCTGAAAGGTGATGATGTCCTGCAGTCCTTCTTTCTCCACTTTCTGTCTGGCGATGTTCATCATCCCTTCTGAGATGTCGGCACCGATGACAGACTTTGGCTGTAACATCTTGGCGGCGAGAATCGCGAAGTCACCAGTTCCAGTTGCAATGTCGAGTATCCGTTCTGGTTTGCTGTCGAGCAGTTGCTGAATGGATTTCTTCCTCCAATAGCGGTCAATGTTCCACGACATCCGATGATTCAGCGTATCATAGGTGGGTGCAATGTGGTCAAACATAGCTGCCACCAGTTGCTTCTTGTCACCGGCTTGGTCGTATGGATTGATTTTTTCCTGCTCGTACATATTTCAATGATAGCGTTAACGATAATTGAAGTCTCTCAACTCTCAATCATTAACCTTTAACCCTTAACCATTAACCTTTAACCTTTAACCATTAACCCTTAACCCTTAACCATTCTTCAGATAGCTGCTGACGTTTTTCTCAATGCGCTGGGCAATGTCGCCTTCTGCTTCTGCCTTGTTGAACTTCTCGCCAGTGATGTGCTCATACAGCTCTATATATCGTTCACTCACACTCTCTGCATATTCGTCGGTAATCTCAGGCATCGTCTGTCCTGGTTCATTCATGAAGTTGTGTTCAATAAGCCATTGGCGCACAAACTCCTTGGACAACTGACGCTGAGGCTCGCCTTTCTCGAATTTCTCCTCATAGCCGTCCGCATAGAAGTAGCGGCTGGAGTCTGGTGTGTGTATCTCGTCGATGAGATACACCTTTCCGTCACGTTTGCCAAACTCGTATTTTGTATCTACAAGAATCAATCCTTGCTTGGCGGCAATCTCCTGACCACGTGCGAAGAGCTTGCGGGTATAGTCTTCCATGATGGCATAGTCTTCTGCACTGACAATACCTTGCGCGATAATCTCTTCCTTGGAGATATTCAGGTCATGACCTTCATCTGCTTTGGTTGTCGGCGTGATGATAGGCTCTGGGAAACGTTCGTTTTCTCGCATACCTTCAGGGAGTTTTACACCGCATATTTCACGAACACCCTTCTTGTAGTCGCGCCAGGCAGAACCGGTAAGGATGCCACGAATAATCATTTCTACACGGAAACCTTCGCATTTCAGTCCTACCGTTACCATCGGGTCGGGTGTTGACAGCTTCCAGTTCGGACATATATCCGCCGTAGCATCAAGGAATTTGGCTGCAATCTGGTTGAGCACCTGTCCTTTGAATGGAATACCTTTCGGCAGAATCACGTCGAATGCGGATATTCTGTCTGTAGCAACCATGACCATCAGGTCATCGTTGATGTTATACACGTCGCGTACCTTTCCGTGATACACGCTTTTCTGTCCCTCGAAATGGAAGTTTGTTTCCGTCAATGCTTTCATCTTTATACCTTATAATATATAATTTGGGTACAAAGGTAGTGCAAATCGAAGACAATACAAAATAAAATCTATTTTATTTTTATAGTTGAGATGCAGCCTACCATCGCGACAGAGTCGCAAAGGTACGATAACTTATTCTTTTTTATCTGCAGCCTCGTATGCGTTGACGATTCTTGTCACCAGCTTGTGTCGCACAATATCCTTCTTGGTCAGTTCAACGACACCAATTCCCTCAATGCCGGTCAGCACGCGCAGCGCCTCTTTCAAACCGCTGAGTTGTGTTTTGGGCAGGTCAATCTGTGTCATATCGCCCGTAATAATCATTTTGGTATTCCATCCCATACGGGTCAGGAACATCCGGATCTGGGCTGGGGTAGTGTTTTGTGCCTCATCAAGGATGACAACAGCATCAGAAAGGGTTCGCCCGCGCATGAAAGCAAGGGGAGCAATCTGAATGATATGCTTTTCCATCATATCCTGCAGCTTGACGGCAGGCAGCATATCTTCCAGCGCGTCATACAAAGGTTGCAGATATGGGTCGATCTTGTCCTTCATGTCACCAGGCAGGAATCCCAGTTTCTCGCCAGCTTCTACAGCCGGACGCGACAGGATAATACGTTTGGCCGTTTTCTCCTTTAACGCCTTGACAGCCAAAGCAATACTCAGATAGGTCTTGCCAGTTCCAGCAGGACCGACGGCAAACACCATATCGTTTTCCTCGTAGGCATCGATGAGTTTCTGTTGGTTTTCGGAACGGCTTTTGATGGGACGGCCGCTGAGACTATAGACGATGACGCCTTTCACTGCATCGGCTTTGGTCTTTTGTCCTTTGACAATATCAAGAATATCTTCATCATTGATGTTGTTGTATTTCAACACATGCTTCCGCATGGTCTCGACATTTTCCTCAAACTGTGCCATTTCCTCTTCGTCGCCCAACACACGAATGACATTGTCTCTGGCGGCAATGCGCAGCTTGGGAAACAGGGACTTTAATATTTGCAAATGACCATTGCCCGTTCCATATAGCATAACGGGATCGATGTCTTCAAGAACAATATGTTTCTCTATCAATTTTCCTTGGTTTTTATAATTTTTGTTTGCAAAGGTAGTAAATAAATCATAATCCACACATCACAATTCATATTTATTTTATAATTTTGCACCCATGAAAGTGACAAAGAAGAGGTTTCTGATAGGATTTGCAGTTATCACGCTGTTGTTGGCGATGGTTCGCTTATTTTTTCCATCGGTAGCAGGAGAACGACATACAGAAGAACAAACAGCCCTTGCCGACTCGCTGTTGACGCAGCAGAAGGATTCTGTTATCACAATCGTTTTGGCACAAGCTGATTCTGTATCAGCCATTGCTGCCTTCCCCCAATCGGAAGTTGAGGAAAGCCAGCCGGAAGTTGAAGAAAAACAGCAGGAAACGATTGCGGCTCCTGTGCCTGTTTCAGTATCGGCTTCAGCATCTCGTTCCGTGTTTTTCAATCCTGACGGCACTTTGGCCAAGCATCCGATTTTTAGTGTTTCGAGCTACAAGGATTGTTTTCCTGATTCAAATGCTGTTCAGCTTTCAGCCGCCAGCAAACTGGGTGTGAATCCTGTGTCAAACCGCATGGATGCAGAAAAGCGTAAGAACGAGCTGGTATATGTGGGTGGAAATCCGTTCTTCTATGTGGAACCCCTCAAGCAGAGTATTCCTTATCTGGTTCCAAGGGCTGCTATCCTGCTGCAGGATATTGGCCGTAACTTCATGGACAGTTTGCAGATCAAACAGATTCCCCTGCACAAGATTCGAGTTACCAGCGTCTTGCGTACGAAAGAAGATGTTGACAAACTTCGCAAGCGTAACCAGAATGCAACCGAAAACAGTTGTCACCTTTATGGCACGACTTTCGACATCAGTTATACCAAATATGTTACGGTGCGTGATCCTGCTGGTCCTCAACGAAGGGAAGTTCAGAACGACACTTTAAAATATGTGCTCTCAGAGGTGTTGCGTGACCTTCGTGTACAAAACCGCTGTTATATCAAGTACGAGGTGAAACAGGCGTGCTTCCATATCACCGTTCGGTAAAAAATGAGGGTTGAAAAACCTAACGTCTCTCAACCCTCATCTCTAAACACTTAACCAGAAATTACCAAGCAAAGAGCGGATACTCTTTCATCGTGGCGTTCACCTTCTCGCGGACGCTGGCGATGACCTTCTCGTCTTCAGGTGCATTCAGCACCTCCTCAATCAGGTTGGCAATCAAGACCATCATGTCCTCTTTGGCACCACGTGTGGTGATGGCTGGTGTACCCAGACGGATACCGCTGGTCTGGAAAGCTGAGCGGCTGTCGAATGGTACCATATTCTTGTTGGCTGTGATATCAGCAGCAACAAGTGCACTCTCAGCAACCTTTCCTGTCAGATCGGGATACTTCGAACGCAGGTCAACGAGCATAGAGTGGTTGTCGGTACCGCCGCTGACAATCTCGAAACCGCGATTGGCCAGTTCCTGTGCCAAAACGGCAGCGTTCTTCTTTACCTGTGCGGCATATTCCTTCCAAGAAGGCTCCAAGTTTTCACCGAAACCTACGGCCTTGGCAGCGATGACGTGCTCCAGCGGACCTCCCTGCTGTCCTGGGAAGACGGCAGAGTTCAGCAGCTGACTCATCATCTTCACCTGACCCTTCGGAGTGGTCAGTCCCCACGGATTCTCGAAGTCCTTACCCAAGAGGATGATACCTCCACGAGGACCACGCAGTGTCTTGTGTGTGGTTGATGTAACGATGTGAGCATATTTCACAGGGTTGTCCAGAAGACCAGCGGCAATCAGTCCGGCAGGGTGGGCCATATCAATCATCAGCAAGGCACCAACCTCATCGGCAATCTTGCGCATACGCTTATAGTCCCACTCGCGGCTGTAGGCAGAACCGCCACCGATAATCAGCTTGGGTTTATGCTCATGAGCGAGTTTCTCCATCTCGTCATAATCCACGCGACCCGTTTCTTTGTTGAGATTATAGCCTACGGGCTTGTAGAGGATACCGCTGGTGTTGACACCTGAGCCGTGCGACAGGTGACCACCGTGTGCAAGGTTCAGTCCCATAAAGGTGTCGCCTGGTTTCAATACCGCCAGCAGAACGGCAGCGTTGGCCTGTGCACCAGAGTGTGGCTGAACGTTGGCGTATTCAGCGCCAAACAGCTTGCAGACACGCTCGATGGCAAGCGTCTCAACTTCGTCAACGACTTGACAGCCACCATAGTAGCGATGACCAGGATAGCCTTCAGCATACTTGTTGGTCAGATACGACCCCATTGCTTGCATCACTTGGTCGCTGACAAAGTTCTCACTGGCAATCAGCTCAATACCTTTCAATTGGCGCTGATGCTCTTTCTCAATTAACTCGAAAATCTGTTGGTCTTTTCTCATTGTTTTATCGTTGGTTGGTAATTCTCAATTAGCAAAGTTCCACTTTGTTGATATCTTGTTCCTTGTCACAATAGTGGCATTTGCAGATGCCTTTTTCCTTGTCAACGACATGAAAGATGGTAGGCATCGGTTCGTTGTTGGTGATGCAGACGGGATTGTTGCATTTCACGATTCCCTGCAGCTCGTCGGGCGTTTCCACCGTTTTCTTTTCCACCACTTCGTAGTTGCGGATGATGTTGAGCACCACTTTGGGTGCTACAACCGACAGACGTGATATCTCATCATCGGTGAAAAACTTGTTTGACACTTTGATGATACCTTTTTGTCCAACCTTCTCCGACAGGTAGTTGTAACCGATGGTGACGGGTGTCTCGGCATTTTTCAGTCCCAGGAGGTTCACCACCTGAAACGTCCTGTTGGCAGGAATATGGTCAATAACGGTGCCGTTTTCAATAGCGGCTACAAGCATCTCTTTCTTTGCCATGATACAATCGTTTCTTTATACCTTTATTATATAGAGGCCTTTCAGCCTTTGATAATTGTCGGATCGTTTTGGATGTCGTCCAGCGTGATGCCCAGACAGTAGCAGAACAGCGCTTCACGTGCATAAAGTCCGTTCTTGGCCTGCTGGATATAGTAGGCATGAGGATTCTCATCTACGTCGTATGCAATCTCGTTGACGCGTGGAAGCGGGTGCAGGATGCGCATATTTTCTTTGACATTGTCGAGCATCGCATTCTTTAGGATATACACGTTCTTCACCCGCTCGTATTCCATGAGGTCGGAGAAGCGTTCCTTCTGTACGCGTGTCATATAGATAATATCGGCATCGGCAATGATTTTCTCGTTGAAAGCCGTATGTTCCTGATATTTGATGCCGTGCTCGTCGCAGAAAATCTTGTATTCCTTCGGCATCGCCAGTTCTTTGGGAGCCACGAAATGGAAGGTCGGATTGAAATGGCGCATCGCCATGATGAGCGAGTGAACGGTGCGTCCGTACTTCAGGTCGCCCACCAGATAGATGTTCAGATTCTCCAGCGTTCCTTGTGTCTTATAGATGGAGTACAGGTCGAGCATACACTGTGAGGGGTGCTGGTGAGCACCGTCGCCGGCATTGATAATAGGTACGGGCGACACCTCGCTGGCATATTGTGCAGCTCCCTCAATGTAATGGCGCATCGCAATCACATCGGCATAGTTGCTCACCATCAGAATGGTGTCCTTCAGCGTCTCGCCTTTGGTTCCGCTGGTCACCTTCGGATCGGCAAAACCGATGACGCGTGCACCTAACCTGTTGGCGGCAGTTTCAAAACTAAGACGGGTTCGTGTGGAGGGTTCAAAGAAAAGGGTAGCGACAACTTTACCCTTAAGCAACTCGCGGTTGGGATTTTTCTCGAACTCTTGAGCCATTTGGATAAGATAGAGAATCTTCTCTCTCGTCAGGCTCTCAATGTTCACAAAATTCTGTTTCTCCATCGGTGAAAGAATTGTAATTTCTAATTTCGCGTGCGAAGTTACACATAATTTTTAATTTATCAGCATCTTCATGCGAAAATTTGAAAATTTATTTTGATGTATGCTGAATTTGCATTACCTTTGCATCGTATTATCTATTAACAAAGAGATGAGAAAAGCGTTCGTACACTTCCTATGGGGAGCCATCATAACAGTCATCGGCTTGTCGGTGGTGTTCTTTATCTTCGTATGGAACGGCTGGATTGGATACATGCCGGATATGGAAGAGTTGCAAAACCCGATTGACAAATATGCCTCACAGGTATATTCTGCCGATGGAAAAATCATTGGTACGTGGAATCAGGACAAAGCCAACCGTGTGGCTGTCGATTATAATAATATGTCGCCACACCTTGTGCATGCGCTGGTCGCTACCGAGGATGAACGCTTCTATGAGCATTCCGGCGTCGATTTCATTGCGTTGGGTCGTGCAATCCTGAAACGTGGTTTCATGGGACAGGCCAATGCGGGTGGTGGTTCTACGATTACCCAGCAGCTTGCCAAGCAGCTATACTCAGAGAAAGCCCACAGCACCATTGAACGTATCCTGCAAAAGCCCATCGAGTGGGTGATAGCCATCAAACTGGAACGAAACTTCACGAAGGAAGAGATTATCGCAATGTATCTCAACTACTTTGACTTCCTGCACAATGCGGTCGGCATCAAGCGTGCTTCCAACATCTATTTCGGCAAGGAGCCGCGCGATCTGACCATCAACGAGGCGGCTACGCTGATTGGCTTGTGCAAGAATCCTTCGATGTTCAACCCCATCCGTTATCCGGAACGATGCCAGGAGCGCCGCAATGTTGTGCTGCAGCAGATGGTAAAGTCAGGTTATCTGTCGTCGGCAGAATGCAGGCAGCTGAGTGCAGAACCGTTGGAACTCAACTTCCGCAAGGAAGAGAAAATCGATGGGTCGGCCAACTATTTCCGCGAGTTCCTGCGCCAGTATATGATGGCGAAGAAACCTGAGCGCGATGCTTATCCCGATTGGAACCAGCGCCAATTTACCATTGACTCTATTGCTTGGGAGCAAGATCCGCTCTACGGCTGGTGCAACAAGAACTTCAAACGCAACGGTGAGCCTTATAATATTTATACCGACGGCTTGAAAATCTATACCACCGTCGATACTCGTATGCAGAAATATGCCGAAGAGGCCGTCCACAAGCATCTTGCCGGCTATCTGCAGCCGCAGTTCAACGCTGCCAACCGCTATAAGAAGAATGCACCGTTTACCACAAAGATATCGCGTGCACAGATCAAGTCGATACTCAACCGCTCTATCCATCAGAGTCATCGTTTCCGCGTGATGGTGGAAAACGGCGCCTCTCCAGAGGAAATCAAGAAGGCTTTCCGCACACCTACCGAGATGACTATTTTCACCTATCGTGGCGAAGTGGATACGGTGATGACACCTATCGACTCCATCCGTTACTACAAGTCATACCTGCGGTCAGGATTCATGAGTATGGATGCCAAGACGGGAGCCGTGAAAGCATACGTCGGAGGCATCGACTTCGACCACTTCAAGTACGATATGGTGATGCTCGGACGCCGTCAGGTAGGTTCTACCATCAAACCGTACCTCTATTCGTTGGCTATGCAGAGCGGAATGACGCCTTGCACCACAGCGCCTAACGTTCAGAGGAGTTATGGCGGATGGACACCGCGTAACGGTAGCCGTGCACGCTACGGACAGATGGTGCCGCTGAAATGGGGTCTTACCACATCAAACAACTGGATATCGGCATACCTTATCAACCAGTTGGGTTACATGAACTTCGTGCGTATCCTCCACGAGTTCGGCATCAACAATCCTGATATCGACAGATTGGCGTCCAACGTGCTCTGTCTGGGACCGTGCGAAATCTCTGTCGGCGAAATGGTCAGCGCCTATACCACCTTTGTCAATAAAGGTGTGCGCTGTGCACCGATGTTCGTTACGAAGATTGAAGACAGCCGAGGCAATGTCATTGCCAAGTTCCGTCCCCGTATGAACGAGGTCATCAGCCAGGAGAGTGCTTACCGCATGATTGAGATGATGCGCAGCGTTGTTGACAACGGTACGGGTCGCCGTCTGAGAGGAATGGGTATTCAAGGACAGGTTGGTGGTAAGACAGGTACGACGAACAACAACTCCGACGGTTGGTTCGTAGGTTACACGCCACAGCTGGTCAATGGTTGCTGGGTAGGAGGTGAGGATCGTGATATCCACTTCGACTCCACAGCAATGGGACAGGGTGCTACGATGGCGCTGCCTATCTGGGGTTATTACATGAAACTCGTCTATGGTGACAAGTCGTTAGGCTACAATCCGGATGAGAAGTTTGATATACCCAAAGACTTCGATTCCTGCGACAACAATGCCTCTGCCAGCGGAGGACTCGGCATCATGGATGTCTTTGAGTAGAACCGATTGTCAATTCTTTTCAATAATACGAATCATCTAAGGAGTTGACAATCAATGATGATGATGAAATATTGTGATGACAATGTTATCACAGAAAGGGAGTCACATTTCGCGACTCCCTTTGTTTTTTTGCTACTCATAGATATGTTACAATGTTTCCATAAAGTCATCAATGCTAATGACATCAACCTTCGGAAAAGGTATTGTTTTCAGAACATCGAAATGGTGATCCTGCGAAACAATATAGCGTGCGTTGGCAATAATGGCGCAATCAACGAATTTATTGTCATCGTTGTCTTGTTCTATCAGCCTAAATCGAAATAAAGGATCGTATAGGCGGGTAAATGGACTTCTTAATATGGCATGAACAATATTTGAAGCAACAGATTCGTTGGCAACTATGCCTAAAATTTCTTGGTATTCTTCAATAATATCATTACTGACACATAGAATATAGTTACCATTCAGAAAGGCATCCCATCCCTTTCTGTATGGACTATGTAGGGAAATCATCTGAACCAAGCAATTTGTGTCAATAACGATATTCTGCATAGGAATCGGATTATTTCTTGTAAGGTGTACGGTAGTGAGCTTGTTTTAATTCTTCAAGCGTTTGCTCGTTCCATTTGCCACTTTCCCAGAGTTTTTCCATTTCTTCGTCTGCTCTTTGTGCAAAGAATTTTGTAATAGCCATTTGTAACTGACGGATTTCTTCATCAGTTTTCAAATATGACATTGCATTGAGCAGTTCTACTTGTGCAGCAGAAAACACCGTCCGTTGTCTGTATCCAGCAGTTGCTGGTTCGCTTGCCATTTCCTTTTTTTCTTCTGGAATATCGTATCTTTTTTCCATAGTTGCTATATTTATGCTGCAAATTTAGAAACATTCCATGAAACTT
>CADBAP010000008.1 GCA_902792685.1 uncultured Prevotellaceae bacterium | reverse complement strand
CTTAAACATCAGTAGCTGCAAAGTGCACTTGAAAAAACTCGACAAGGCATATAGCATCGCGTTTCCGAACGCTACACCGATTAATATTAATAAGAAGACCCACCCCCGTACCCCTCCCTGTAATGGAGGGGAGTATATAGATTCTACAATTATTTTATGAACACATACCCCTAACTACTCCTTCCCCTACAGGGGAAGGCTGGGGAAGGGGTCTTATTTAAATTATTATGAACAAATATATCGACAAAAGCTTAAAGCTTACCGAGCACTTCACGCTCAGCGAGATGTGTTCGACATCAGTCCAAACGGCTGACCATAACTTTCCGTCGCAGGAAGTGATAACAAACCTCAGACGATTGTGTGGGTGGTTGGAACAGCTGAGAGCAAGAAAAAACCAGCCCGCGAAACTTTCTACTCCCCTCCATACAGGGAGGGGTGAGGGGGAGGGTCTTTATATTAACTCCGGCTATCGTTCGCCTGCAGTGAACAAAGCTGTTGGTGGCGTTGCGACATCAAATCATTTGACGGGTTGTGCGGCTGACATTCGCTGCACGGGTATAGAGCAGGCAATCGTCTATGCCTTCCACCTGCTGATGATCAGTCGCGACTGGAAGGAAGATTTTGACGAATTGCTCGTCGAGCACAACAGCCGAACCGGTAACTACTGGCTCCATTTCGCTGTTCGTCCAAAGGGCAACCGACGTAAGATTAAGTTTATAAATAAGTGAGGTCCCCCACCCCTGATTCTGCCAAAGGACCTGGTATCTGTCCTCTGGGAAGAGGACAAAAACTAAGAAGAAACGTCTTTATAAATAAACAGTATGAAAAGAATCATGAATCGGATGCTTGCCGCCATCCTGATAAGCTGCGGCATGATGATGGTGTCTAATAAAAAATCAGTATATCAAGAATAATAAATTTGACACAAACCATGAAAAAAATTACCCTATGGATGATTGCCATGCTGGTGGCAATGACGAGTTTTGCACAAGATCCTGAAACGGTGACGGCACCTGACGGATTGCTGTTGGAAGAGTATGCGCTGAAGGCCCAGACGGTGACGTGGGAAGAGGACTACGGCATCGTCTATACCGACACCATACAACCTTTGATGGTCGGTTTTGACGGCGATGATGTTTATATCAGCGGTTTCTCTGCCGACTACCTGCACGACGCATTTGTAAAAGGAACGAGAAACGGAAACAGCATTACATTTCCTGCAGGCCAGTATCTTGGCTCTGTAGAAGTGTATGGAGAATCTTATCCTTTTTACTTCGGAGGATACTTAGCTGACTACCCTATAGAAAACAAGCCATTGACCGATGTTGTGTTTACGATAGATGAAACGACTGGCACGATGACCACCGACACTTGGCTGTATATCAATGGCAAAGCCTCGACGACATATCCTTACACCATATATAAGGTTAACAGCATCGTGAAGGTAACGGATGCGGCTGCCACGCCTGCTACGCCGAGGATTACGTATGTGTATGATATTGATCCGACATCCGACATCAACTACGGAGGCATCTACATGGATATTCTAACCTACGACGTCAACCGTAACCCTCTTCAGATTGGGAAACTGAGCTATCGTCTGTTTACCGCTAAGGGTAAAGATGTGCAGCCTTACGTCATCAAGGCCGACGAGCATGAGTTTATCGATGAGGACATGACGGAGATTCCCTATACCTTTACCGATAACTACGATATAGAATATGCGGGTGCTGCCATCTATTTCTATACCCCGCTGAGCGGTTTCGACAAGATCGGTGTGCAGAGCGTCTATCGCGGCGGCAACGAGGAGCACACCTCAGAGATTTTCTGGTACGACCTGAAAAGTGCTCCTGTTGAAGAAGAGCTGGAAGGTGCCACCTTCGACTTCAACGCCTTGGACAAGGAGACGACGCCTGTTTCCAGCAATCAGAGCACGGCGGGCGACATCACAACCGACCAGATGCTGACGGCTGACGGTGTGAAGATGACGATCTCGCCCAGCGGAGGCACGCCTGCCAACCGCTATTGGGTGGAATACAACAAGCAGGTGATCCAGCTGCGACTGTATGGCGGCACGCTGACGTTTGAGGCTCCTGAGGGCAGCACCATTCAGAAGATTGGTTTCTATAATGACAGCTGGAATGAATACAACTATGTAGAGGAAGGTACCCTCACGGGTGGCGACGGTATGGCGCTCTGGGAAGGCGATGCCGAAACGGTGGTCGTGTATCTCGGCACGGGCGGTGGCGGTTCCGGCAACACCAAGTTGAACAAGGTGGTTGTGGTTCTTAACACTCCCGACGGCATCCGTACCGTTGACTTGCAGCCGGCAACCGATGTACGCTACTTTGACCTGCAAGGCCGTGAGGTGCCTGCCAGCACCAAAGGCTTGCTCATCCAACAGCAGCGAATGGCAGATGGAACGATGAAATCGGTGAAAATTGTAAGATAAACCAAAACCGACCCCTCCTCCGACCCCTCCCAAGAGGAGGGGACAAATGAGCCACTGGTTACAGGATGTAATCGGTGGCTTTTCTTATTTTAACACGACTGGAAAGGTGGAATAGGTGTTTTTTACACGATTATCACTACGTCAAAAATGAGTTTATGCAAACGTTTACGCCAGGTACTTTTTGGCACGTTTTTGCGATAAAATTTACTTTATTAATTACTGTATATCAACCACTTACGCGTTTTGTGTGGTAAAAGTGAGTCCACTTTCAATAATAATAGGTATTTTATATATATTAGAAAGTGTTATCTTTGCATCGAGAAAATTCAAAAAACTCGTAATTTCTATTAACTAACATTTATATTTTATCCAAAAAACTAACTAATTATGAACAAAAAAGGAAGGTTTATTCTTATGTTGTTGGCATTTATCATGTCAGTAACAGCCTTTGCCCAAGAGAAAAGATTCTCGGGTACGATTGTTGATGAACAGGGTGAACCTATTATCGGAGCTTCTATCGTTCAGAAAGGCACGACGAATGGTGCCGTTTCCGACCTCGACGGAAACTTCAGTATTTCGGTTGATCCCAGTGCAACGCTGGTTATCTCTTACATCGGATACACCAGCCAGGAACTTTCACCACGCGACAACATGCGTGTCGTGCTGAAGGAAGACGCAACCAGTCTTGACGATGTGGTCGTTGTAGGTTACGGTGTCCAGAAGAAGAGTGTTGTAACGGCAGCGATCGCCAAGGTCAGCGCCGACGACCTCGCAGGCAAGGCACCCGTACGTGTTGACAACGCTTTGAAGGGTCTTGCTGCCGGTGTGACTGTCACCAGTACATCTGGTGCTCCAGGTGCCGGTTCACAGATTCGCGTGCGCGGTATAGGTACTATTAATAATAGTGACCCGCTGTACATCGTTGACGGTATGCCTTGCGAGACCGGAATTGACAACATCAACCCCAATGACATCGAATCCATCGAAGTTTTGAAGGATGCTGCTTCAGGTGCTATCTACGGTGCCCGTGCTGCCAACGGTGTAATCCTCGTGACCACCAAGAGTGGAAAGATCGGTAATGTGAAAGTGAACTACAATGCATCTTTCGGCTGGCAGACCAAGTGGCGCAAGCGTGACGTGCTCAATGCTTACGACTATGGTGTGATGATGAACGAAGGTTACATCAACAGCGGTCAGAAGCCTCGTTATACCAATGAGGACCTTGAACGCTTCAAGACCAACAGTACTGACTGGCAGGATGCCATCTTCAACGACGGTGCTCCTGTTGCCAACCATGAGGTAAGCGTCAGCGGTGCAACTGAGAAAGTAAACTATTATCTGTCTATGGGCTACTACAGCCAGGACGGTATTGTTGGTGGTGACCACAACAAATCCAACTATCGTCGTCTGACCTTGCGCAGCAACACCAAGTACACTCTCTTTGACGTAACCAAGGAGCGTGACTGGCTGAACAAGTTGGACATCACGGTAAACGCATCTTACACCAACAGCAAGCGTGCCGGTATCGATCCGAACACCCGCAGCAATGGTGTCTTGAACTCTGCCCTCACCTTGGCTCCTACACTGCCTATCGTTTACAAGGGTGATGAGATTGCAGACGTTCTGGCAGGCTATCAGTCAAGCCTCGGAACAAACTATGTTCCACAGTATGACGCTGCAGGCAACCTCTACATGGTTCCCGGTTCCGACTACGACAACCAGATGAACCCTGTTGCCTTCATGAACACAGCTCACCTGTCACCATGGGGTTGGGCACACGACTATACAGCAAACTTTGCTGCAGACCTGTCAATCGGTTATGGTTTCAAGTACCGCATTTCTTATGGTGCCGACGTACAGTATAGCGGAACAGACCGCGGCTACACCGTTCCTTTCTACCTGACAAACTCATTCAACTGGGGTGGCAAGGATGGCGCAAGCTCTAACTCACAGCGTATGACTGTATGGCAGTTGGAGAATGTCCTCTCTTGGTCTAAGACCTTCGGCAAGCACGACGTAAGCGTTGTCTTGGGTCAGTCAGCAAAGAAGACAACCGGTTTCAGCATCTATGCATCCAAGAACTACCTGGTTGACTACACCAAGCCTTGGGTTGACTATGCAACAGGTTACGACGCAGGCGACGTTGGTGCAAGTGCCGGTCCTTGGGACGTAGCAACACTGGCATCACTCTTCGGTCGTGCAAGCTACAACTACGACGAGCGTTACATGGCTCAGTTCACGATCCGTCGCGACGGTTCTTCCAAGTTCGGTAGCAACAACCACTATGCTACATTCCCCTCTTTCTCTTTGGGTTGGAATGTCACCAATGAAAAATTCATGGAGCCTGTCAAGGGTGTCATGAACAACATGAAGGTTCGTTTCAGCTGGGGTAAGAACGGTAACGAGAATATCGGTAACTTTATGTATGCCGCCTTCACCTCCGGTACTGGCAACAGCAACTACATCTTCGGTACAGACCCCACACGTAATATAGGTACGCGCGTAGGCTCACCCGCCAACCCCGACCTGAAGTGGGAGGAAAGTGTACAGACAGACATCGGTTTGGACTTCGGCTTCTTCCAGAGCGCATTGACATTCAGCGTTGACTACTTCATCAAGAAGACCAACGGTATGTTGATGTACAACCCGATTCCTGACTATGTCAGCTTGATGAAACCGATGGCTAACGTCGGTGAGATGAAGAACTCAGGTGTTGAATTCGAACTCGGCTACAAGTGGCGCATCTCTGACGCTAAGTTCTCTGTAAAGGCAAATGCTTCTTACCTGAAGAACAAGCTCGTGAACCTGGGTAATGCAACAGGTGTTCAGGACTATGACTCTTCAATGGGTATGGGTACCTTCACACGTGGTGAGAACGGTCAGCCTTGGCCATACTTCTACGGTTACAAGACCGACGGTATCCTTCAGAACGAAACAGAGGCAGCTGTATATAATGCAATGTATCACACCAACGCTGCCGGTGAGCTGATCAGCCCGTCATCACCTGGTGACTTCCGTTTCGTAGATACCAACGGCGACGGTAAGATTGACGACAACGACAAGACGAAGATTGGTAAGGGTATGCCTGACTGGACCTTCGGTATCAACTTCAATGCAGAATGGCGTGGCTTCGACTTCATGATGTTCTGGCAGGGTACTATCGGCAACGATATCTACGATGCAACCATGCGTGTTGACAAGCAGAACCAGAACCTGCCTTCATGGATGCTCGGCCGCTGGACAGGTGAGGGAACCACCAACGAGATTCCTCGTTATGTCATCGGCAACACCTCTAACCTCGTGGCTTCTGACCTCTATGTTTGTGACGGCAGCTACCTCCGTCTGAAGAATATTCAGCTGGGTTACACGCTTCCGACAAATATCACCAAGCGCTTCTTCATTGAAAGTCTGCGTGTATTCGTTGCTGCAGAGAACCTGCTGACCTTCACGAAGTATCAGGGTTATGATCCTGAAATCTCTTCTGGCGGTACTTCTCTCGGTGTTGACTGGGGTGTTTACCCACAGGCACGCACATGGAGTGTAGGCTTTAATATTGGTTTCTAATCATTACTAACGACAAAACAAGTAAATAATATGAAAAAATTAAATATAATTTCCATTGGTCTTCTGGCAACAGCATTGACGGTAACCAGCTGTAAAGACAGTTTCCTGGAGCAAGAACCGCAGACCAAGGGCGACGTAGAATCATACTTCGCTACTGAGGAGCACCTGACGGAAGGACTTGTTGGAGCCTACGTCCCCGTCCACGACTATGATTATAACGGTGTGATCTTCGGCCAGCTGAACTGGGCTGACATTCTTGGCGACGACATGCTGACAGGTTCTGCAGGTGTCACCGACCAGGAGGCTTGGTACAACGCTGCCGATTTCAAGCTGACGGCTGCCAACACCCTCAGCCAGTACTGGACTGTAAGTTACGACGGCATCAAGTCTTGTAACGAAATAATCAGTATGATTGAAAAGAACAAAGACAATATCTCTGAGTCCTTCGCTGCCAAGACAACGGCAGAGCTGAAGGTGCTGCGCAGCTTCTACTATACGGTCGTATGGAAATGGTATGGTAACATTCCTGTCTTCATGCATGCCCTCGATGCCAGCGAGCTGGTTGAGCAGTCTTCTCCGGAAGAGGCTTACGAAGAGATTATCACTGATCTGGAAAGTGCCATCAACGCAAACGTGCTGCCGATGCGTGCAGCAGCGGGTGAGGAAGGTCACATGACACAGGCTGCTGCCTACATGATTTATGCAGAGCTGGTAATGTATCAGAACGACCAGACCCGTTTCCCGAAGGCACTCGAATACATGAAGCGCATTATCAGCAGCGGTCAGTATGACCTGAACCCAAGCTTTGCTGACCTGTGGTCACCCAACGGTGAGTGGTGCGACGAGTCTATCTTCGAGGTAAACTACACCGACGGTCCTCTCTGTATCCGTTCATATCCTGACGGCAACGACCCCAATAAGACAAGCCTCACCTTCATCGGTGGTACCTTCCAGTGCCAGGCTTTAGGTCCTGACGGTGGTGTTTCTACCGATCCTGATGTAGCCAACAACGGTTGGGGTACTTTCGTACCGCGTCGTTCTTGTCTGGACCTGTATGCTGCCAACGATGAGCGTCGTGACGTGACTCTCCTCGACGGTGAGCCAGGCAACCCAAGTGCCCGTTACCAGAACCAGAACCTCTTCATGAACAAGTACCTGCCGCGTTATTCTCACGTAGCTGACGGTACCGGTGGTTCTGACCAGTGCCGCTGGAACGACAACCTGCGCGTTTACCGCTATGCAGAAACATTGCTCAATGCTGCAGAGCTGATTATCCGCACAGGTGGAAATGCTGCTGAGGCGAAGTCTTATATCACCAAGGTTCGCAAACGTGCCGGCCTCGTTTCTGAGGTAGAGCCTACTATCGACAACATCATCACCGAACGTCGCAAGGAGTTCCTCGGCGAAGGAAAGCGCTACTGGGACCTCGTTCGTATGGAAGGTGTGAGCGGTACCAACCAGAAGGCTTCTGTCCTGCTGAAGATTGAGACAGAACCTGTCAATGAGAAGGGTGACCGCGGACGTATCGGCAATTGGACTCCTAACAAGAAGTACATTCCTATCGACGCGAAGGAAATCTCAAGTGCTCAGGGTACTTTGAAACAAAATGAAGCTTACTTCAATTAATCCATGCGTATATCCAAAAATAAAAATAGAAAAGATATGAATAAGATATTAAAATATACGGGTATTGCTTTGCTGGGCATGTTGGCATTTTCAGCCTGCTCTCCCGATGATTATGCTAGTCCTAACGGCAACAATGTTCCTGTTGCCGCAGACTATGCAGACAATGTGATTATCAATGTCGTACAGGATGAGAACACCGCATATTTCACCTTCGAGGCAGCACCAGGTGTTAGTCCGGTATGGATTATCGACGGTTCACAGTATAGCGGTGACTTTACTGCGAAAAAGTATCAGCGCAAGGCTGGTGACTACAAGGTTGAACTGAAGGTTAAGAATGCAAACGGTATCTCTAACGATGCACTGACATTCTCTTATCACATCGACAAGACACGTATGAACGGCTTCGGCGGCTTCGACGTGGACAGTCCTTACAACCTGTTCAAGGGTGCTACGGTTCAACAAGTTGCTGGATATTATGCACCAGGATGGTCACAGATTGCTGACCCGACAGTCATTCATGGCGCAGGCAACGACTTTACCGTACAGTTGCCAGTTGGTACTACTGACCGTTGGCAGGCACAGGTGCCGTTTGAGACCAATATCACAACAAGCGAGAGTGAAGAAACTTACGACTTCTCTTGTATCCTGACCTCTAACAAGGACTTCAATGTAATGGTTAAGTTCACCAATCCGAACAACGATGGCGACTTCTACTTTGCTGAGGAGCAAGCTGTCAAGGCTGGCGAACCTATCTGTTTCTACATGACAGAAATGCCAAGCCGCAACATTGAGAACCTGAAGCTGTTCTTCGACTTCGGTGGATGTCCTGATGCAACGGAAGTTTCTGTTGAGAACCTTGTTTTCATTCCTCACTCTAAGAACGACATCGTTGCTCCTGAGAAGGGTGAGCCAGAACCAGTATGGCGCGAGGCTGAGAACCTATGGGTAACAGCTAATCCGCAACTGGCTTCCTGCTACTATGCACCAGGATGGGCACAGATTGCTGATCCGACAGTGACCATTGACGGTGGCGTAATCTCTATCAGCCTGCCATCTGCAACATTCGAGCGCTGGCAAGCTCAGATACCGTTCACAACAGATCTCGGCATCACTGATACCAACCAGGAGTACGATTTCCTCGCGGTCGTAGAGTCTAATGCATCCTTCAAGGGCATGTTCAAGCTGACACAGGACGGTGACGACAACAACTTCTTGTTCGCCAAGGAGCAAGACCTCGTTGCAGGCGCTGAGACGCGTGTTGTTGTTTCCAAGTGCAAGCTGGGCAATCCAGCTGAGAAGATGAAACTGTTCTTCGATTTCGGCGGTAACCCGAACAATACGGAGATTCGTATTACGAAGATCATCCTCCAGACTCACAAAGAGTAAGTTTTTTATAATCATTTAACCCAAGAGCAGGTGCCGTGGCTTAACGGCCATCGGTACTTGCTCTTCTCAATTCGAAAAAGATGACATCCACAAAACATTTATCCCTCTTGCTTTGCTCTATCCTGCTTGTGTTCTGCGCATGCAGCGGCGGTAGCGACTCTGGCGGCAGCACACCTGACCCGACACCCGAAGAGATCAAGTTCAATGTTACCCAAGAGCAGATCAATGCACCGCATAATGGTGGCACATTCGGTAAAATCACCGTATCGACAACAGGTTCATCGCTGACGGTCAAATCAGATAATAGCGACTGGATCACTGTGTCCTTTACCAATCAGAGCGTGCGCGTGGGAGAACTCACGGTGACGGTAGCTCCAAATACGGGTGAGGCACGACAAGGTTCCATTTCCATTATCTCTGGTTCTGCCTCCACAAAAATCATGGTTATCCAGGAGGCTGCGCCTGCTGAAGAGACTGACCCTGAGGAGATGACCGCACAGTCGAGCTATGTACCAGAGGGATATTCATTGGTGTGGAACGATGAATTCAATGTCAGCGACATCCCCACTGCCGGATGGTGGTATGAGGAAGGTCGCGGCAGCAATGGCTGGGGCAACAATGAGGAACAGTACTATGTGAAACCGCGTAGTGGTTCCACGGTTGGCTTCTGCAAGAATGGCTACATGAATATCGTAGCCCGCAAGAATGGCACTCGCATCGAGTCTATTCGTATGAACACCAATGACGGCTGGTTGTATGGTTATTTTGAGGCACGACTGAAACTGCCGAAAGGAAAAGGCACATGGCCTGCCTTCTGGATGATGCCGAAGAATTTCACCTCGTGGCCGGCTGATGGAGAGATTGACATCATGGAAGAAGTAGGATGCGATGCAAACTACGTTCTCTCTACGATACACTGCACCAAATACAACAACGGCGGCACCTCGATAGAATCAGGAAAGAAATATGTGGCAACCGCTGAATCGGACTTCCACATCTATGCCTGTGAATGGACGGCTGACTACCTACGTTTCTTTGTTGACGGAGAAACCATCCTCACCTACTACAACGATGGTAGCGGTAAGAATGCGTGGCCGTTCAATGCGCCGTTCTATGTCAAGCTGAACCTCGCATGGGGTGGTAACTGGGGCGGTTATAAAGGAACCGACGAGTCGGCTCTTCCTGCTACTTACAAGATTGACTACGTACGTGTTTACCAGAAAAAGTAATTGTGAATAAACTGGTCCTCATCATATTATCTCTAACACTTTCTTTGGGGCTTCAAGCTACGGAGTCCCAAGGGAAGTTTGTACATGTGCAAGGTGTCAACCTGATACGGCCAGATGGTGAAAAACTGTTTATCGTAGGTACGAATCTTGGTAACTGGTTGAATCCTGAGGGCTATATGTTTGGCCTTAAACGCACCAATAGTGCATGGATGATTGACGAGATGCTCTGTGAGATGGTGGGACCGGACTTCACGGCAAAGTTCTGGCAGGGCTTCAAAGATAATTACATCACACGCAGTGATATAGAATTTATTGCACGCACAGGTGCAAATACCATCCGTCTGCCATTCAACTATAAGCTGTTTACGGATGAAGACTATATGGGTCTCACGGCAAAGCAAGACGGCTTCGCCCGAATAGACTCTGTCATAGACTGGTGTAGGGACAACGGTCTCTATCTGGTTCTTGATATGCATGACTGCCCAGGCGGTCAGACAGGCGACAACATAGACAACGGTCATGGGTATCCATGGCTTTTCGAGAGCGAATACAGTCAGCAACTATTCTGCAAGGTATGGCAGGATATTGCGAACAGATATAAGAATGAGCCAGTCATATTGGGCTATGAACTGATGAACGAGCCAATAGCCCCATTTTTTGACAATAAAGAAGACCTCAATGCCAAGTTAGAACCGCTATACAAACGTGCGGTAACTGCTATCCGCAAGGTCGATACCAACCATATCATCTTGCTGGGCGGAGCTCAATGGAACAGTATTTTTACCATGTTCCAAGACTGGACATTCGATCATAACATCATGTACACATGTCATAGATATGGTGGCGATGCTACAACGGAAGCCATACGCTCATTCATTGATTTTCGTGACAAAACAGGACTGCCAATGTATATGGGCGAGATCGGTCACAATACCGATGAGTGGCAAGCAGACTTCGTGAAGGTGATGAGAGAGAACAATATAGGCTACACTTTCTGGCCTTACAAGAAACTCGACGGATCATGCATGATGGCTATCACACGTCCTGCAGAGTGGGACAGCATCATCGTGAAATTCTCTGAGACGCCACGTGGTACCTACAAGGAATTTCGCGAGGCACGTCCCGACCAACAGAAAGCACGTGCTCTCCTATTGCAGTTCTTGGAGAACAGCAAGAAAGAGAACTGTTCACCTCAGAAAGGCTATATAAAGTCAATGGGATTAAATTACTAAGATGCAAGAAGTAAAAATTATTACAAAATAACAGTCTATTATGATAAAGAAAAAGGTATTAACTCTGTGTCTTATCGCAGCCTCAACGATGTCGGCAACGGCTCAGTCCCTGCCCACATACCTCGATGAGACGAAACCGATAGAGCAACGTGTGGAGGATGCGCTGTCACGAATGACATTAGACGAGAAGATTGCGGTCATCCATGCACAGTCGAAATTCTCATCACCAGGCGTAAAGCGTCTGGGACTGCCTGACTTCTGGACTGATGACGGTCCTCATGGTGTTCGCCCGGATGTGCTTTGGGACGAATGGGTACAGGCAGGACAGACCAATGACTCCTGTGTAGCTTTTCCTGCACTAACCTGTCTGGCAGCTTCATGGAATCCGCAGATGGCTCGCCTCTATGGTGTAAGCCTCGGTGAAGAGGGCCGCTATCGTGGGAAGGACATGATTCTTGCCCCAGGTGTGAATATCAACCGTACTCCGTTGAACGGACGCAACTTTGAGTATATGGGTGAAGACCCTTATCTCACCAGCCGAATAGCTGTTCCTTATATCCAGGGATTGCAGAGTACGGGTGTATCGGCATGTGTGAAGCACTATGCCCTGAACAACGATGAAGAGAACCGTTTCTTTGTAAACGTCATCGTCAGCGACCGTGCCTTGCATGAGATATACCTCCCTGCTTTCAAAGCTGCCGTACAGGAAGGTGGTGTGTGGGCCGTGATGGGTGCGTACAATAAATACAAAACCCAACACTTGTGTCACAACAACATCATGTTGAACAAGATTCTAAAAGGCGACTGGCAGTTCGACGGTGTAGTGGTCAGCGACTGGGGCGGAGCACACAACACCGAGGAAGCCATCACCAATGGTCTGGATATGGAGTTTGGCTCGTGGACCGACGGTATGAGAGACGGTGCATCGAACGCTTATCACACCTACTATCTTGCCGATCCCTATAAGAAACTAATTTTAGAAGGTAGATATACCGAGAAGGAATTGAATGACAAGGTACGCCGCGTGCTGAGGCTCTTCTTCCGTACAACCATGAACCGCAACCGTGCACAAGGGTTTCTCTGTTCTGAGAGTCATTATGAGGCTGCCCGTAAAATTGCCGACGACGGAATTGTCCTGCTGAAGAACAGTCCTCTAAAGGGTGCCGCTCCTTTATTGCCGTTAGATGTAACGAATGCCAAACGCGTGCTCGTTGTCGGCGAGAATGCCATCAAGATGATGACGGTTGGTGGCGGTTCTTCTTCACTGAAAGCACAGAAGGAAATCCTTCCGCTTGACGGCATCATCTCTAAACTCTCAACCCTCAACCCACAACTTACTGTTGATTATGCCCGTGGTTATGTGGGAGACACCGTACAGAGTTATAATGGTGTATCAATGGGGCGCAGCATTGCAGACAGCCGCTCAGCCAACGAACTGACAAAAGAAGCTGTTGAAAAGGCAAAAAGCGCCGACTATGTTATCTTTGTGGGCGGTCTCAACAAGAACGACTATCAGGATGCAGAAGGTCACGACCGTAAAGAATATGGTCTTCCTTATGGACAGAATGAACTCATCGAAGCACTGGCAAAAGTAAATAAGAACATTATTTATGTGAATATCTCTGGTAATGCCGTAGAGTTACCTTGGAAAGATAAGGTTCCTGCTATCATACAGGGATGGTTCCTGGGTTCTGAGGCTGGAGAAGCTATTGCCGATGTACTCTTCGGAGATGTCAACCCAAGCGGCAAACTGCCTTTCACCTGGTATGCGAAGTTAGACGACTGCGGTGCGCATGCATTGAAGACTTATCCTGGCACGTGGCGGGAGAACGGGGATATTTTTGATGAAGAGTATAAAGAAGATATCTACGTGGGTTACCGCTGGACAGACAAACAGAAGATCCGTCCGACATTTGCCTTCGGTCACGGATTAAGCTATACTACTTTCAAACTGGGCAAGGCTGTAGCCGACAAGAAGGTGATGACAGCAGACGAGACGATTTCATTCACTGTCAGCGTCACCAATACCGGCAAACGCGCTGGCGCAGAAGTGGTACAGCTCTATATCGCTGACCTGAAGTCATCACTGCCACGTCCGATGAAGGAACTCAAAGGCTTCCAGAAGGTTTTCCTACAGCCAGGTGAGACCCAGGACGTGACGATAACCATCAACAAGGATGCCCTCAGCTTCTATGATGAAGCAACAAGCGCATGGAAAGCAGAAGCGGGCGACTTTGAGGCACTCATCGGAACAGCATCCGACAACCTGCCGCAAAAAGTGAAGTTCACCTTGAAATAAGGTAGAAAAAATATAGGATTACAAGAATCACAGCATCACAAAGATGAAGAAAGCCTTCCTGGTTTATATCATGCTGCTCACGACCCTCACCATGATGGGTCAGCAACCACACGACCTGAATGCTCCTGGCAGACAAGAGATCCAGATCGTGAGCGACTCCACGGGGTGTCGCCTGATGGTTGACGGCAAACCTTTCTTCCTGAAAGGGATGAACTGGGATTACTTTCCGATTGGCACCAATTATGCGTATAGCCTGTGGAAGCAACCTGATGATGTGATTCAGGCTGCATTAGACAAAGAAATGCTGCTGCTGAGCGAGATGGGTGTGAATGTCATCAGACAATATGCGACGATTCCGCCCCGATGGGTTCAGTACATCTATGAGCAATATGGCATCTATACGATGGTCAATCACTCGTTCGGCCGCTACGGACTGGTTGTCAACGGTATCGACTATAGCAATACGGACTACTGTCTGAACGACGTGAAAGAGGAGTTGCTGAAACAAGCTGAAAAATTTGCAACGACCTATAAGGACACACCAGGTGTCATCATGTACCTGCTGGGCAACGAAAACAACTATGGCTTGTTCTGGAAAGGCGCAGAGACGGAGGATATCCCAATGGCCGACAGACATTCTGTCAAGGAGGCAAGGTGTATGTATGAGCTGTTCAATGAGGCAACCCAGCGGATCAAAGCGATTGACTCCTCGCGACCTGTAGCCATCTGCAATGGAGACCTCATGTTTCTGAACATCATCGCTGAGGTGTGCAAGGATATTGATGTTTTCGGCGTAAACAGCTATCGCGGCGATTCGTTTGACGTTTTGTTCAGAGACGTGAAAGAGAAATACGGAAAACCCGTACTATTTACTGAATTCGGTGCGGATGCCCTGAATGCCATCACCCATGAGGAGGCACAAAAGGAACAGGCAGAGATTTTGCTGAACAACTGGCAGGAAATCTATCTCAACGCTGCAGGAATGGGCTTGTGTGACAATTGTATCGGCGGCTTCACATTCCAGTTCAGCGACGGATGGTGGAAACATGGACAGAAAACGAACCTCAATGTTCATGACACCCATGCATCCTGGTCGAATGGTGGCTATAAATTCGACTACATCAAAGGCAAAAACAACATGAATGAAGAATGGTTTGGTATCTGTGCAAAGGGGAAACCTGACGAGAAAGGGCTGTATGAATTATACCCTCGTATCGCTTATGAGGCATTGAGCGAAGTTCACGGGAAAGACCCCTATGCATCCACAGCTTCTGCTATACAAGAGCATTTTGATTCCGTCCGTAAGCAAATAGCAAATAAATAGGATATTTTCGAAACAACAATTTAATTATCAACTAAATGAATGACTTTTTCCAAATTAAGAAAGTAGATGCCATGGAACCATTCTTTATGAACGTGGTGAGTGGCACCGACCTCTGGACCTTTATGTCCAGTAACGGGGGAATCACAGCAGGACGACGGAGCGCCGATTGGGCACTGTTCCCCTATGATACAGATGACAGGATAACAGCATCTGCAGAAAATACAGGTAGCAAGACGCTCATCCGCCGTGCTGGAGACGCTCGCTGCTGGGAACCGTTTTCCGTTCGCAGTGAAGCGATGTTTAACCTGGAAAGAAACTTGTATAAGAGTCGCATCGGCAACAGTGTAATCTTTGAGGAAATCAATCAAGACTGGGAATTGACGTTCCGTTGGCAATGGACACCTGGCGACCGCTTTGGCTTCCAGCGCGAGGCCACACTTGAGAATCAAGGAGCAGAAGACATCTCTTTAGAGGTGCTCGACGGTATTCAGAATGTGATGCCCTGTGGAGTTCCCAGTGCCTTGCAACAGGCTTCCAGCAATCTGGTAAACGCCTATAAGAAAACGGAACTGGAACCACAGACGGGCATGGGCCTCTTTTGTCTGAGTGCCATCATCATCGACAGAGCAGAGCCGAGTGAGGCGCTGCGCTGCAATGTGGTGTGGCAAACAGGACTGGAGAACCCCACACACCTGCTCTCTTCTGCACAGTTAGCTGCTTTCCGAAAGGGACAACCGCTGCAGGAGGAATCCGTGGTGAAGGGCGAATGTGGTGCCTATCTGTTGGGAACATCCTTCTCTTTGAAAGCTGGCGAGCGTAAGTCTTGGACCATCGTGGCCGATGTCATGAAAGACCAGACGGAAGTTGTTGCCCTCAAGCAACTTATCTTGAATGGAGCAACCCCAAACGACCAAACGACCAATTTCCCAAACGACCAATCACCGCTGAAGGCTCTTTTAGACAAGGATCTTCAGGATGCTACCAACCGTTTGGTACAGTTGGTGGCTAAAGCAGACGGCATACAGACAACAGCAGACGAAGCACGCACGGCTCGTCATTTCTCCAACACAATGTTCAATATCATGCGTGGCGGCATACCGCTCGCAGAACCCACAGCTGACAATCCGCTGCCACTGGGATTCAGTCGCCGTCACGGTGATCCCACACGTCCTTGGAATAAGTTCAACATCAATACCACCGACCCTGTGAGCGGGAAACCCGTATTGGACTACGAAGGCAACTGGCGAGATATCTTCCAGAACTGGGAAGCGCTGGCGGTTTCATACCCTACCCTCCTGGAGGCGATGACGGAGAAGTTCCTCAGCTGCTCTACTGCTGACGGCTATAACCCGTATCGTGTGACAAAGGATGGTTTCGATTGGGAAACGGAAGACCCGACAGACCCGTGGTCGTATATCGGCTACTGGGGCGATCATCAGATTATCTATCTGTTGCGCCTACTGGAGGCTGAGGAGGCTCACATGCCCGGACAACTTGCTGGTCGTCTGAACGTGCCGGCTTATCCTTTTGCCAATGTACCCTACCGCATCAAGACTTATCAGGAGATTCTGCAGAATCCCAAAGATACAATTCGTTTCGACGCACCCCTCAGCAATCGTCTTAAAAAGGAGATGGCTCAAAAGGGAGTCGGTGCAGCCCTGCTGAAAGATGCTGACGGTACCACTGTGAAAGCTACCTTATTAGAAAAGGTGTTGGTATCGCTGTTGGCAAAACTGTCTAACTTCATTCCCAATGGCGGTATCTGGATGAACACGCAGCGACCGGAATGGAATGATGCCAACAATGCGCTGGTAGGTGGAGGCCTTTCTGTGGTCACCTTGTGTTATCTGCATCGTGCCCTGCTGTTCTACCGCAACATCGTAGCCGCATCACAGACTGCGGAATTTACGGTTTCACGCGAGGTCAGTGCATGGATGGATGCTACGCATGACGTGTTTGCCCAATTCACCCAACAATCATCACCCGACACCCAAACAGTTATGGATGCGTTGGGAGAGGCAGCAACGGCATACAGACAGAAAATATACGCTCACTCTTTCTGCGAGGGTACAGTCAACATTCAACGTGATACGCTTCTGGCATTCTTCTCTGCAACACTCAATGCTGTGGAAAAAAGCATCCGGGCCAGCCGCAGGAGTGACGGTTTGTACCACTCGTATAACATCATGGAACTCGCGAACGGACGCTTTGCGGGTATTCGCACCTTGTCTGAGATGCTGGAAGGACAGGTGGCGGTGCTCAGCTCTGGTGTGCTCACCTCGGCCGAGGCACTCGATGTACTGAATGCACTTCGTGCAAGTCATCTGTGGCGGGAAGACCAGAAGAGCTATATGCTATACCCCAACAAGGAGCTGCCTGGTTTCCTGCAGAAAAACTGTCTGCCGAAAGACGCCCTCGACCGCTCTCCATTGTTAAAGACGATGGTACAAGAGGGTGACAGACGACTGGTAAGCCAGGATATCTGTGGCACTATTCACTTCAACGGTACATTCCGTAATGCCGCTGACCTTGAGACAGCGATGAAAGCTATCGGAGTGGATGCATCTGAGCAGCAGGTCCTCTTGGATTTATTCGAAGAGACCTTCGACCACAAGGCGTTTACGGGTCGTAGCGGCACCTTCTTTGCATACGAGGGACTGGGCAGCATCTATTGGCACATGGTGTCCAAGCTGCTGGTGGCTACACAAGAGTGTTATTTCCAAGCACTTGACGAAAACGCTCCTGAAAGAGAGGCCCTCGCCAACCACTATCACGCCATCTTGGAAGGAACAGGCGTTCATAAGAGTGCACGCGAATATGGAGCATTCTCTACGGATGCTTACTCTCACACACCTTGGGGCAAGGGAGTACGCCAACCAGGTATGACAGGACAGGTGAAGGAGGATATCCTTTGCCGGTTCGGCGAACTGGGTGTTCGTGTCAACAAAGGAAAAGTGTCGTTCTGTCCTACGTTACTGAACGATGACGAGTTCCTGTCTGACGGTTCGCTATCCTTCTCCTACTGCGGTGCCCAGATTACCTACCATCGTGGAAAGGGCGAGGGCATGACGTTATCGGAAACAGATAGTGCCCGCCTCTTTGCCCGTCAGATAGATAAATTAGACATCACGGTATAAAAATAAAAATATCGACATATCGACATGTCGAAAAAAAAATAAAAAAGACAATGAAAATAAAAGCTTTATTGATAATGGCAATCGCATTGCAAGCTTGCTCCCAAAAGAATCTCAGTGTTTGGGAAACGTCTGCACAAGGTGACCGCCTGGTTCAGAAGACGGCATTCGAACCGGCAGCGAAAAGGGTTCCTATTGAAGTAAACACACAAGCGGAGCGACAAACACTCGTCGGCATCGGTGGCTCCTTCACGGAATCAACCTCTTCCCTACTCGCTCAGATGAGTAAGGAGAAACGTCAGGAGGTGATTAATGCTTATTTTGGTCCTGACGGTGCCCGTTACTCGCTCACACGTACCCATGCGGGATCGTGCGACTTCTCCAAAGGTCACTACTCCTACGATGAGGTAAAGGGTGACACGCTGCTGGAGCACTTCAGTATCAAGGTTGACGAGGAAACACTGCTGCCGTTGATCAAGGATGCACAGGCTGCCTCAAAGGATGGTTTTCGTATTGTGGCCTCTCCTTGGACAGCTCCTGATTGGATGAAGGACAACCAGGCATACGTCGGTGGTGCCTTGCTACCGGAATGTCAAAAGGTATATGCCAACTACCTTGTGAAATACCTAGAGGCTTACAAGGCAAAAGGAGTTGACATCTGGGGAATAACACCCGTCAACGAGCCTTATGGCAACGGCAACAACTGGGAGAGTATGTATTTCGACCCGAAATACGAGGCGGCATTTGTGCGCGACTATATGGGTCCGGCATTCGAAAAGAGTGGCTTTGGCGATGTCCTGATTTTGGGCTATGACCAGAATCGTAATGGCATTCCAGAGTGGGTGGACGCGATGTATGCTGACCCGCAGACAGCCAAATATTTCGGTGGACTGGCCGTTCACTGGTATGAAAGTACGAATGAGTGGCAGGGCGACAAACTGACTTATGCGCACGACAAGAATCCCAACAAACTCATTATCGAGACTGAGGGTTGCTGCGATGCTGATGTGCCCCACTGGAAGGATGATGCCTGGTACTGGAAGTGCGAGGCTACCGACTGGGGATGGGACTGGGCACCTGATGACCAGAAGTATCTGCACCCCAAATATGTGCCGGTATTCCGCTATGCACGTGACATCATCGGCTGTCTGAACAACTGGGTCGCCGGTTGGATTGACTGGAACATGGTACTGGATCGTCAAGGTGGTCCCAACTGGGCCAACAACTGGTGCCTGGCTCCCGTCATCGTTGACCCCAAGGCTGACGAGGTCTATTTCACACCGATGTATTATGCGCTGGCTCATTTCAGCCGTTTCCTCCGTCCTGGTGCGAAGGTGCTGAGCGTGAAATGCGATGATAAAGACGTGATGGCAACAGCTGTTCGCAACCCAGACGGTACCATCGTTGTGGTTGCGATTAACCAAGCGAACACGCCTGCACAACTCGACCTGGCCGTAAACGGCAAACAGCATTCACTTTCTATTGCTAAAGAAGCTATCCAAACAATCGTAATAAAATAAAATGAATAAAACAACTGCTACCGTTCCCGTCGCATCTGCGTCGGCCCGAAAATTAAGTTGGAGCCAGAAAATGGCGTATGGCTCCGGAAGCCTTACCAACAACCTGTTACCCGCTGCATTGGGCGTGTTCATGTACTTCCTTGTCACTGGATTCGGCATGGACCCATTCCTGGCGGGATTGCTGGGCGGTATCCCACGACTCTTCGATGCGCTTACCGACCCGATCATGGGATATATATCCGATAACACACGTACAGGATGGGGACGCCGCAGGCCCTATATCTTTGTTGGAGCCATCGTCACAGGAATCCTCTTCATCCTTCTCTGGCAGATGAGTCCGGAGAATGGACAGACATTTAATTTCTGGTACTTCCTGGTGATGTCACTCCTCTATATTACAGGTAACACCATCTTTAGTACACCGTTTATCGGATTGGGATATGAGATGTCGGATGACTACAACGAACGCACCCGCCTGATGGGTATCACCAATACCATCGGACAGATTGCATGGATGATTGTACCTTGGTTCTGGGCACTCATCTCAAACCCCGACTATATCTTTGCCACACAGGTAGAGGGTGTACGCAAACTCTCCATCGTAGTAGCTGCACTGTGTATCCTGACAGGTATCATGCCGGCTATCTTCTGTAAAGAGCCTCCGTTCCCAGAAGACATGAAAGACCGGCCAGGCATCTCTGCGGCTGGAATGTGGAATGTGGTGAAAGACATCTTCAAGAATCTCGGTCAGGTATTCCGCAACGCACCTTTCCTGAGACTTTGTGTCGCTACGTTCCTCGTTTATAACGGTTTCCAAATCGTAGCCTCTTTCAGCAACTTCATCATCGTCTATTATATGTTTGACGGTGATTATTCCTTGGCCAACAACTGGCTCGACTGGGCATGGGTACCAACACTCTTCCGTTCGGCTTCTGCCTGGTTTGCAACAGTGAACGCAATCATCACAGCCTTCATGGTGATTCCGATCGTTACCTGGATGGCTGCGAAATGGGGAAAGAAGCAGGCCTTTATCATCTCTACGGTTATCTCTATCGTCGGATACATCTTGAAATGGTGGGGCTTCAGTCCCGAAAACCCATGGCTCATGTTCCTGCCGCTGCCGCTGATGTCATTCGGTATGGGTGGTCTCTTCACCCTCATGATGAGTATGACAGCAGATGTATGCGACTTGGACGAACTCCATCATGGGTTACCTCGCAAGGAGAGTCAGTATGGAGCCATCTATTGGTGGATGGTAAAAATGGGACAGTCGCTGGCATTGGTGCTGGGTGGAGCTATCCTCAAGTGGGTGGCATTCGACCAGAATGCTGCCATACAAAGCCACGAGACGCTTACGCAGTTGCGACTGGCCGATATCATGGTACCCGCCATCTCTGCGTTTATCGCAATCTTTGTGATGCTGGGATACAATCTCACGGAGACGAAGATGAATGAGATCAAAGAAGAACTGAAAAAACGTCGGAAACAGAATCATTCTGCATGAAACACTTAGATAAACTCGATAAGATATCCGTTGTACTGCTGTCGCTACAGTTCATCCTCTCACTGCTGTTGTTCATCTATGTCTGTGTAGAGGGTATCTTGGGACTGTCGCTGACGGGAGTACCGACACACCAATGGCTGTTTGGTACTGATCAGTCGCTGACAGCTATTCTGGGTGCGCAGTATCGGGTTTTTCTATTGGCTTTTATTGCCCTTGCATTACTGATAGCATCAGTGATCTTGTTATACGACTTTTTTCATTCGAAAGATGAATAATAGAGAAGTTTCGGGAATTCCCGAAACTTCTTTGTTTATAAAAAACAACACATTTTTTTGTTTAGTGTGTGTTTTTTTTATACTTTTGTCCGCAGATAACTCATAAACTAAGTCTAAACCATACCATGCGAACGCTATTATTGGGTATTGTTACCCTGATAAGTCTGCAAACCGTATCGGCACAGGATTCACAATTGGATTCCTTGTACCGCGTACTGGATGATGCCATTTTGCACTCGCCAGAGTATGTTGCAAAACATCGCCAGTCCATCAAACAGATGCAGCTTGCCTTAAAGAAAACGACCAGTCTTTCTCAGAAATATAACCTTTCCTATCAGTTGTACCAGGCATACGAATCCTTCCAAAGTGACTCAGCGCTGTATTACATCGACCAGTGTACGGCTCTCGCCAAACAGGCTGGACGCATGGAGGATGCCGGATTGTGCCAGGCACGGAAAGCATATCTCTGTTCATCAATAGGTCTCTTCAACGAGTCTTTGGAGATTCTTTCTACGATTCCTCGCGAACAGCTCAGTCCTTCCGGACTTGAAGTTTACGACAGAGCCTACTCCCATGTTTATACCCAGTTAGGCTATTACACCAAACTCGATGATTTACGAGCAAAGTACCTGCAAAAAGCTGCAGAATACGACAACCTGCTGACCAATCTGATTACACCACAGTCTGAACACTACATGCAGATTTTGGAGGAAATGGCTATCCACAGCAATGACCGCGCCCAAGCCATGATGGTGAATAATGAATGGATAGAACAGGTGAAAGAGGAATCACGGGAGTTTGCCATTGCTGCTTTCTACCGATACCTCGAACTAATGCAGGTGCAGGACTCTCTCCAGATGAAACAATGGCTGGTACGTTCCGCCATCGCCGATGTAAGAAATGCGGTCATGGACCAAGGGTCAATGTGGGAGCTGGCCAACCAATTGATCATGGAGGGTAACACCGAACGGGCCTATCGCTATATTGATTTTGCAAGTGAATGCGCCGAACGCTACGGAACGCGACTGCGCAGCTGGCAGATATCACCGATTGTATCGAATGTGAGTCGTGTATATCAGGAGGAAAACAAACGACAGAATGCATTGATGTGGGTACTCATTTCGGTCATCAGCCTCCTCGCCTTGTCGGTCTTTGGGTCATTGCTCTATGTCAACAGGCAGCGTAACAGATTGAAGAGCATGAACCAGCGTTTACAGGAATCTATGCGACAGCTGTCGGAGACAAGTGCTCAACAGGTGGAACTCAACACCCGTCTGAAAGCTCTCAACAGTCAATTGGCAGAATCCAACCACGTGAAAGAAGAATATGTGGGACGGTTTATGCAGCAGTGTTCGATCTATATTGACAAGATGGATGACATGCGTCGGAAAATCAGCCGCCTGGTGAAAAGCCACGACTATGAGCAGTTGGCACAACTGACACGACCGACAGAATTCAAAGAAAAAGAATTGGAGGAGTTCTATGTCATTTTCGACACCGCTTTCCTTCACCTCTTTCCCGACTTTGTGGAGAAATTCAATGAGCTGCTGAAACCAGAAGAGCGCATTGAAGTGGAAGAAGGCATGAAGATGACGACAACACTTCGTATCTTTGCCTTGATACGTCTTGGCATAGAAGACAGCAGTAAGATTGCTGAATTCCTACACTATTCCGTTAATACCATCTATAATTATAGAGCACGCGTAAAGAATGGTGCCATCGGAGACCGCGAGCACTTCGAGGATCATGTAAAGGCACTATAGGTGGGAATTAGCTCTTCTCAAACTGCTGGATAAACTCCGTAAGGTTATCACCCGTCGGAAGGTCAAGCTTTTTACGGAGACGGTAACGGGCCGTCTCGATACTTCTTACGGAGGTATTCATCAGCGATGCCATCTCCTTACTACTCAACCCCATTCGGAGATAAGCACAAAGCTTACGGTCGTTCTTCTTCAAATCCGGGTATTTCTGCAGAAGTTTCACCATGAAGTTATCGTAAACAAGGTTGAAGTTCTCTTCGAATTTCTCCCAGTTGGCATCGTCATTCATATTCGACTGGATATCACGACGGATATCATTGATCTTCTTCGTGATCTTGGCTTTCGCATCTTCCCGTCGCACACTCTCACTCAGCTCAACCATATTTTCATCCAACACCTGCAACATGTCATTCTTCCTGACAAGGTTCATCGTTGAATCTGCAAGCTCACTCGAACGGAGTTTCAACTCGTGTTCCAACTGTTTGTTCTGCAACTTCACCAGTTCTTTCTCCTGTTTGGCCTGCTCTAACGTAAACTGTACTTTCTGTTCTTTGAGTTGTCGTTCTTTTTCTATTTTGATACGACGTAACTCGGCCTCTGCCCTGCTTTTCATGTAACGGATGAGATAATAGATGATTACAGCCAGCAGTAGCAGATAGAACAGTCCAGCATACCATGTTTCATACCATGCCGGCAAGATTTCGATATCCAACGACGACTCTGTTTCCTGTCCATTGATAATGTCTGTCGCTTTTACGATGAAGGTGTAATGTCCCTTTGGCAGTTGTGTATATTCCTTATAGGTATTCGTTGTAGGCAGATTCCACTCCTTGTCATACCCTTTTAAATAACAGGTATAGGTAACGCTCTTCGCCTCACGGTATTCTGGCAGCACAAACTCTATTCTGATAGAGTTCTGGCTCTTCGGAACTTTGATGGTGTTTTCTGTGTCCATCGGATATTTGGCATAGAGGAGCGTGTCGCCATGAGTAGTCCCTTGTACGCTACGTATAATGAGAGGATATTTCTGTGGCGTATTCTTATAGACGTTGTTGACCACATAGAATCCGTTATTATGGTTGATGATGGTGTGTTTGTCATCATAGATGCCAATACTTCCGAGGCTCATCTGTAACTGGTTGGTGATACCACCATATGAGATACTGTCAACAGCAAAGCTATTGTCTGGTTTCTTGCGGGCAATAGCCAGATAATTACCTCTGTATGCCCATAGGTCACCAGAAGGAATCTCCATAACCTTCAACGCTTCGCCAGATACCCCAAAAAGTTTATCCAGCATCTCGACTCTCACTAATTTACGCGTTTTGCCATCATAACATCTGAATCCATCGGTCGATGATATATACACCTTATTGCCAATCTTACACAGGATATTGCTATAATCGTTAGGCAACTGGTTCACCTTTCCATAATAAGCTTCTTCAACCAAGTCGCTGAGGTCATTCTTCAAACGTAGATGCCAGACACCTTTCTGCCAATGGCTTGCCCAGATGGTTCCATCCGCATCTTCTTCAAAGGTTGCCGTTGACTCGCCATAACCCGTAAGCCGATGATCCATCACCCAGGAGGCACCACTTTTCTTTAACAGATAGAAACCTTGATAGTCGCAGGCGAGAATATATCCCGGATGGTGCTTCAACTCTCGGAAAGTCCATGTACCTTTCGGACCATCTATCTTCTCTGCCTGTCCGCCACGGATGATATAAGCACCATTGTCACATCCGCAAAACAGGGTTCCGTCAATGTGCTGTAAATCCCATATCTGTCCCGATACACTGCCGACACTCTGTGGCAAAGGACTGACGGGACCGCTTGCTGTGGGATAATCCAAGGTAAACAGTCCCTGGTTGGTACCCAAATACAACTTACTGCCCCAGATAACCGAGGCATAGCCTGTTCCAATATGACTGTTTGCTCCTAACAGGTTGAGATAAGGAGCATCAATTGCTACGTACGACACACCATTGTTCAGTCCCAACCAGATATTTCCTGTTCGGTCGAAGCTGGCCGAAAGCACCGTATTGTTCTGAAGACCTGTCTCTGCGTTGATGTAGTAGTTGGTATTGGTCTGCAAGTTTTTGACAACAGCACCGTTCCTGACAGTACCGAAAACCAAGTTTTTCCCATCTGTTTCGGCACAGAAGAGGTTATTTGCAATCAGGAATGGTGAAACATCAAGCGTGTAGGGCGCAATCTCTTTGCCATCATATAGGTATAATCCTCCTGTGGCTGTTGCAATCATGATTTTTCCTTCAAAAGGAAGAATCGAACGTATGAGATTGCCTGTTAACTTTTCATATCCCGTCACATCAACGGGAACAATCTTTCCTCTTTTCAGTTCGAAAAGTCCTTCTTTACAACCAAGGAACAACCGGTCGTCTATAACAGCAGAACTTTCTATCCAATATTTGGATGAAATAATCGTAAGGGTATTGTTATTGTGGTATATCAGCAACTTCTCCTTGCTTTGGAAAACGACATCGTGCCCCAACCGCATGATATTCCAGATTTCTCCCACGTCAGGATTCTGCTCGTGTGTTAAACTCATCAGAGAATGAAACCGCAGGGAATAGTCATTCGGATCGGCCTCAAAATATCCGAATTCATTGGTTCCACCCGTAAAGATAACATGACGGTCGTAATCAAAGAGCACAGCATGGATAGCAGTATAGTTGGGAAGAGGATAGGTCAGCCATTTGTCACTGTCAAATGTCAACATACCATTGTTATTGGCAAACAAAACCCTGCCATCACTTCCATGGGAAATTCCCCAGTTCTGTGTGCCACTATTGTACTCAATGTTGTTGAAATTACGAACAGGAGGATATTGTGCAAAACATGCAATGGTACCTATTATCAATAGGAGAAAGGTAGTAGTCCGTTTCATAACGGTCGTTTTTAGGTTATTATTAGTTTTTGATGCCGAGATGTCGTATGCTCTCTAATCATTGGACAAAGATAGCTAAAAATCGTTCATGTGTATGTATTTGTGAGGTTATTTTAGGATTAATTAAGCAAAAACATAGAGGTATAATGCCCTATGAATCGTATTTTACACCCATTTCCTGCAGATTGCCCCCAAGTTACAAAAACTAAAAAGTGAGGTTTTTGCGTACCTATATATATTGTAAATGTAAACGTTTGCGCTTAACTTTGCACCCAGAACAATCAAATTTTTATCGCATATGAAACATTTTACGCTAAAATCTACAATCGTAGCAATCTCATTGCTTTCTGCAGTAAGTGCAAACGCACAGTACATCACTGAAGCTCCCGCTGGAGGTTTCGACTTCTCGAAAGGTAAGGACTATGTCATTATTTACACTCCTGAAGCCCAAGTAACTGCGATGGGAACCAAGGTTCTCTCCAATCAGAATTTGGATCCCGACATGGTAAAGAATCAGTTCTACTACTGGGTTGCTGACTGGGACAAGACCCTTTTCACCCTTTATGATTGCCCGAATGACGCCAAGAACTCATGGGGTGGTGACGACAAACTTAACATGACACCTTTATATAATTGGGGTAGCGGTCAGTTTACCGCAAAAAGTCAGGCATACGATTTGTCGGCTATCGACAACGAGCATATCCTACATATCGGTTTCATGAACATCGGTGGCGAGGGTAAGTCTGCTAAATTCCAGTTCTCTTTAGGTCCTGGTGACGCTTCTACCAATGGCTTCAAACTGGAAGCAAACGTTGCAGTAGGCAAGGGTAATGGTAAGTTCGTAGGTATCGGCGAAGCGACGGCACGTAACCAGTGGTACTATCTTGACATCCCTGTCAGCACACTTGTTGACGAGGACGGCGATTTCGGTTTTGAATACAATTTTAAGACTCCTTTTGCCCAGCAACCCATTTTCACCTGCGGTTTCGATGTTGACGATGCTTCATGCACAAAATTCACCACTGGTAGTGTAGATCCTGATACAGGCATGAAGAAAATCACCATTACCCAAATCGGTTCTGCAATGGCAATCGACCACGTGTTCCTGTACAAGAAAGACAATACCTCTGGTATTGAGGGTGTTCAAAGCGCATCTGGCGAGGACATTCAAGCTGTCTATGACCTCTCTGGTCGTCGTGCAGATATGAGCCGTCCTGGCATCTACGTGGTGAAGACTGCCAATGGAGTTAAGAAAGTAGCAGTAAAATAACTAATATATTACTAACGATGAAATTATCAACTATTCTAATTGCTGTGCTGGCTGCAGTGGTTATGCCAACCACTGCCCAGGCACAAGCCATAGAAGGCGCTCCCGACGGCTATAAGCTGGTATGGAGCGACGAATTCAACGGCACCGCGCTGAATGAGAAGAACTGGAGCATTGAGGTGTCAGGATCGGGCGGCGGTAACCAAGAATTACAGTACTACCGCCGTGAAAACGTCAGCGTAGAAAATGGCAACCTGGTGCTGACCGCTAAACGCGAGAACTATGAAGGCAAGAACTTTACCTCTGGCCGTATCAACTCGAACCAGAAGGCAGCCTTCAAGCATGGTATCATGCAGGCAAAAATCAAGTTCCCGAAAACAGCCAATGGTCTCTGGCCAGCTTACTGGATGATGGGTAACGATATCAATAAGTACGGATGGCCTCGCTGCGGTGAGATAGACATCGTTGAAATGGGTCATTTCAATGCCATTACGGGAAAATATGCTGGCATGCAGGAAAAGTATTTCAGTGGTACCACCCACTGGGGACCAGATGCAACAGCTGCGAACCATCAGCAGTATTCTAATGAGTTCGAAGAGGCAACGTTTGCCGGCATGGGAGCCGTAGAGGGCGACTACCATATCTTTACAATGGAATGGGATGGCGACTACCTCTATATGTATTACGACTTGGAGAAATATACCAATGCAAAGAAACGCCAAGCCCGTTATTTCACACAGGCTATTGCATACAACGACGACGCACTGGCTCCTGGCCATTATTTCCAGAAACCATTCTACTTTCTGTTTAACCTTGCTGTAGGTGGTACCTTTACAAACATCTATAACGCATCAGGTATTACCGCCCTGCCCAATGCAGGCGACGAAGCCAAGATGTATGTTGACTGGGTACGCGTTTATCAGTCAGAGGACGATGCTGATGCAAAGTATCTGTACACAGACGAGAATGGTGAGAAACAGACCAATATCGATCCTGAGCCAGAACCTGAGCATCATGACGACAATGCCACAGAACTCTCAGGCTTCGCAACAGAGGCTCTCGATGAGAGTGGTGAGACCACCTTCGACTTTGAGGATGTGTCCGACGCTGTTCTGATTAGCACCAGCGATGGTGTACGTGGTCATCTGTATTCTGCCAATGCCAACGTTACAGATTACAATGTCAACAACTCCAACCGCAATCTCTATGTATGGGATAACACCTACGTAGCTGTCAACCGTGACGGCAAGACCAACTCCTTTGGATGGGACGAGGGTTATAATATGTTTACAGTAGGTAGTGTTGGCTGGAGCGGTGCTGGCTTCAATATCAATAACGAAGACCTCTCCATGATTGGTGACGACTGGTGGATTCATTTCGCCATGAAGGGCGACGATATTGAAAACCACACCTCTCACACGATCACTGTCAGCAAGGCACAGTTCATTGTCGGTAAGTCTGATGGTAAACTGGCCAGCATCGGCGACTTCAAGCGCGATGGCAAATGGTACTATTTCGATATTCCAGTAAAGGTGCTGAAGGAGTTTGCCACACCATTCCTCAAGGAACCGGCTGCTTCTTTCAATGATAACATCTTCGCTTTTTCCAGCGGTTCTTTGACCGATGCTGAGATATCCATTGACAATATCTTCTTCTACAAGAGCAAGACCAAGGAGATTCCTACCTATAAGTCAACGGATGCTGACCTCGGCAAATATGGCTATAAGAGTGTTACGGAAGACAACAAGTGGGCATTCGACCTCGACCAGGTGAGTGAGATTATCCCCCTCCAACTCTCTGAGGATGTATGGAAGGGTGTTACCAGCGATGGTACCTATCAGGAAACTGACTTGGTAAAAGCTGACCGCGACTATACCCAAAGTAATAACTATTACACATGGGAAGGTACAATGGTCGGTAGCCATATTGACGATGTTGCCAACTCATCAGGTGTTTACACGGGTGGTATCTCTGCATGGGCCTCTACAACAGCACTCAACTGGAATGGTATGGGTATTGCCTCAGCAACAAAGAAAGACCTGTCGATGATTGACGACAGTTACTACCTGCACATCGCACTGCGTAGTGATGCAGCTGTAGGACATATTCCTGTACGTGTACGCTTCGGTGCCGAGGATAGCGACGCTATTTTGACCTTCGGTGCTTATAGCACACATCCTATCTTTGCCGACTTCAACCGCGACGGCGAATGGTATGCTTATGACATCCCTGTTGCTGAACTGAAGAAGTATGGTAATCTGTGGGGTAAAGGCAATGGTATCGTTAATGTTGGCGACAACCTGCTCTGCTTCTACACGATGGACACCTACTATACCGGTAGTTCCTTCTCCTTCGATAACATCTTCTTCTGGAAGAAAGCTGACGGCACAGCACCTGAAGTCAACGACCTCGGCGAGTACGGCTACAAGAGTCTGAACGACAAGGGTGAAAGCGACTTCGTTTTCGAGAACAAGGACTTCATCAACTTCAATGTATCAGAGGCTACTATCTCTATGCAGACTGAAGGCGGTGAGAAAAAGGAAAACATCCTCGCTGGCTACTATACGCTCTACAACTGGGAGGGCGACTGCTATACCGATGGTACCCATAGCGGTGATGCTGTCAACTCTTTCGGTATCCAAGGACAAGGCTGGATTGACTGGGTTGTTGGTAACAGAGGTTGGTCCGGTGGTGGTATTGTTGAATCAGACGGTGCTGATCTGACCATCCTCGAAGAGGGCGACTGGCATCTGCATTTCGGTATTCGTGGTACCGACAATTGCAATCACCTTATCGGTTTTGCAGAGACACGCTTCACCATCGGTTCTGCTCCATTCGATCAGAACACACCTGTCTTGGGCAACTTCAAGCGTGACAACGAGTGGTATTCATTCGATATCCCATACAGCGCAATCAAGAAACTCGCTTCCGACATGTATCCATCTAAAGATGGTGGTCAGGCAGCGTGGAAGGGTAATATGCTATGGTTCATGAGTGGCGGTCATACAGGTGACGAACTCCAGTTGGACAACGTCTTCTTCTGGCGCGAGAAACCGGTTGTTGATGCGATCGAAAGCATCTCATCACCCATCACCCAACACCTATCACCTATCACCAACACGGGTATCTTCACCCTTGACGGACGTAAGGTGGCATCCATTGACAATTCCGAATTCTCAATTTCGAATTCTCAACTGCCAAGAGGTATCTATATTGTCCGCACAACAACAGGTGTTCGTAAGGTTGTAATCAGATAACAGTCATGAAAAGATCACTGTTAACATTGTTAATGGTCACATCCTGCTTGGTACTCTTTGCTCAGACAAGGAGTACCAAGCGTGGTATGTGCTGGGATGAAAAGACCCAGGCGTTGTCTAACACGCCCATTGAGAAAATGGCACCTGGTGTCAGCTGGATCTACAACTGGGGTGTGGCTCCTACGGGTTCGGCTACCAATATTGGACAGGGTGAGGGCAAGATTGCTTTCCTGCCAATGTGCTGGAACGGCTCCTTCAACGAGACGACTATTCGCAACTACCTCAGTCAACATCAGGGTGAGGTAAAATATTTGTTGGCTTTCAACGAGCCGAACCTCTCATGGAACGTTGGCGGTGCACAGATGACACCCCAACAGGCAGCAGATGCATGGCCCAAGGTGAAGCAACTCGCCAAAGACTATGGATTGGAAATTGTAGCTCCTGCTCTTAACTTCACTGGCGACAAGGTGGGTGACCGTATTTGGGAACCTTTTGCCTGGTATGACGAATTTTTCCGACTGGTACCTGAATCCGATATCGACTATCTGGCATTCCATAGCTATATGAACTGGTATTCGGCTGTCAACTGGGTGGCTACGGAATATTTCTATACTGATAAGGAAAATAACGATCTGTTCTCTACAACAAACAGGGCCAAATACCCCAATTTGGTAAGTTTCATGGAGAACTACAAAACTGCCAATGGTCATTTCCCACGGATGTTCCTTACGGAGTTCTGCTCGTGGGAGGGAGATAAGGACGGGTATGTTTCCTCCATCAACTCACAAATCGACCAGATGACACAGAAGTTGCAGAAATTGGAAAAAAGCGACCTTGTTGCCGGCTATGCCTGGTTTATGGGCAACATGTCTCAGGCACCTTCTGTCTATCCTTACAACAGCGTATTCCAAAGCAATACGGCCACCAGCCAGCTCTCCGACCTCGGAAAGGTGTATGTCTATATGTCCACATTCGACACGGAGAAATGGTATAACGCTGGCGAAACCATTCTGGCCAAAGACTACATTGATGCCTCGATGGATAACACGCAGCCGAAGATACGACCAAACACCGAAACGGGTAGCGACATTCCCCTTCAAGTTGAATGGCAAACCTCATCGTGGACGGCTTATCAGGTCAACCTGCCTGTTGACGGCACTTATACGCTGACCCTTCACATGAAATCGACGGCAGCCAACGACTTCCGTATCTACGAGAATGCACTTGGCGCCGCTAATAAGAGATTTGACTCCTCACTTCCATCCACAAACGGAGTATGGAGCGATGTGACGAAGGAAGTATCCCTGAAAGCAGGACTGCACACCTACCTATTATATAATATGGGTTCTTCGTCAATCCTTGTCAACAGTATTCAATTCGATTCACCAGCCTCTGGCATCAGTAGCCTTAACACCCATCAGCCATCATCCGACACCCCAATTTACAATCTTGCTGGTCAGCGTGTCAGCAGTAGCTACAAGGGCATCGTGATCAAGAATGGGATCAAAGTGGTGAATAAGTGAGCGCAGAACTAAGTTTACTTATGTTATGCCGAACGTGAACCAGTTCGAGCGAAGCTCAAAGTGGTGATTAAGTGAGCGCAGAACTAAACTTACTTAAGTTTTGCTATTACCAGACCTACTAGACTTACTTGGGGCCTAGGAACAACTAGGCCCCATGAACCCCTAAAAACAATTTTTACTAACAATAACTACCTATTATGAAAAAAACTGTATTATTCATGCTTGCATTAGTGACCTCATTGGTTGCTTTTGCACAGACAAACCTGACATCAGGTAAGGCGGTTGTTCCATTAGGCGGGTTGAAAACCTATAATAATGGTACGACAGATTACACCGTCAGTAACACTGACCTTCAGAAGATTACTGTTGACGGCAACACAGACAATGTGTATCTCTTCCCTGAGGCAGGTGGCAATTGGAGTACGGATGCCAACAAAGCCATCGGTATTCAAGGTTTCTACATTGATTTAGGAGCAACCAAAAGCATTGGTGCCCTGAAATCTACATGGGAAGGTGCCGACTGTGGTGCCAACATCTATGTAACAGATACTGAGCCGGCGGCCGATGGTTCGCTGACTGGTGAAACGCTGATTGCTACGTTCGACAATGCACAGGCATCAGCCAAAGACGCTGCTATCGCAGTAGAAAACAGCGGTCGTTATATTGTCTTCGTACCCACTGAGGCTACCAATTGGGGCTGGGGTGTGAAAATCCGCACTTTTGCTGCCTTTGAGAAAGAAGCATCTGTGCTGACAACCTTGCTGGTAACACCTTCCGTTGTGAAGGTTGGTGAACCGACAGAGATGACCTTTACAGCACAAGATCAGGTTGGTTTAACCCTGACGGGTGTCACTTACTCGGCAACGAATGCCACACTGGAAGGAACTACCCTGACAGCCACAGCAGTAGGTGATGTAGTCATTACTGCTACACTGAACAAGGTTTCGATCCAAAAGACCATACAGGCTATCAATGTTTCTGCACCTACCACCAATCCTACGGAGCCAACCGACCTGGCTGCCAACGTGATTGCAGTCTATAGTGCAAAATATAACAAGGGTATCAATGACAGCAACCCTGGCTGGGGTGTTGGCGGCGGTGCTCCCAATCCCCTCTACAACTCAATAGAAGAAGTTGAAATTGCCAACGGTCACAAAGTAGTACACGTCAAGGGTACCGGTTTCAACAGCCGTACAGCTGATGCCGTTGGCGTAACCAACGACTACACATCTATTCATGTGGCTGTTTATCCATTTACCGCTACAGAATGTAAGATTTTCGGAGACAACGCTTATGGCAAAGCTCTTACCAAGACAGGCCTGGTTCCTGGAGAGTGGAACTATGTTGAAGTGGCTAACGATGCCAACTTCCCGAATTATGTATTGATTGAAATGGTTGGCGAGTCTGAGTTCTATCTCGACCACTTCTATTTTGCCAAACCTGCATTAGACGACAACGAGGCTCCTGTCATGGAGGCTCCTATTGTGAAATCCAGCAATGCTGCCAGCGTTACACTTACGCTGAAAGCCACAGATAACAAGAGTCAGCAAGTAACCTTTGTCGTTACCGACAAGGCTACCAATAAGACATACACCACCAAAGCCAACAGCGGCACAGCCATCGACTTCGCTGTCGCACCTCTGGCCAGCAACACGGAGTTCACTTTCAGCATTGTTGCGAAGGACGACAACGAGAATACTTCTGCTCCCCAAGAGGTTAGCGCCAGCACATCAGCTTTGACTGCTGCACCTGTACCGACACAGGCAGCTACAGATGTCATCTCTATCTATAGTGATGCTTACACACCTGCTACCACCTATAATTATGGTGCATGGGGACAGTCAACAGCTGTTGAAGAGCAGAGTATCGGCGACGACAAGGTATTGTCACTGACAAACTTCAACTACTTAGGCTTCGAATTCAACACACAGTTGGATCTCTCTGCGATGGAGAATATCCATATTGATGTATTCCCATTGGAGACGATGGAACTTGGCATTACACCTATCATGACAGGTGGTGTTACTGAGAAGCCAACAAAGGTGGGCACACTCGTTCCTGGCCAGTGGAACAGCTTCGACCTGAAACTGTCTGACTTCGGTTTCGACTTGGAAAACTACAAGGCATTCCAGCTGAAGATTGACAATGGTAAGAGCAACGCTCTGTTTGTTGACAATATCTACTTCTGGAAGGGCGAAGGCGGTGGCGAACCTGTCATTGACAATCCAACCAGTGGTGAAGGTTCATATACGATTCCTTCAGGTTTGAACGCAGGTAAGGATCTGAAATACACTTGGGCTTACACCCAGAACGGTATGGATGTAACCGTTACTTACGCTTGCACCAATAAGGATGAGATTGTTGGTATCGTTGACGGTTATATACATGACAAGTCCAACGGCTTCGCTGAGATTGCAGGTCTCACCTACACATGGACAAACTGCACCGAAGGACAGGTTCTTACTTCTGCCCACAAATGGATGTTTGCTGAAGGCGACTTCGTAACACCTGATTTCACCTACACCGTGAAGGCTGGTTCTACACCTGCTCAGACCATTACAGCTATTACTGTAACTGCTGAAAAGACCAGCATTGAGGAAGGCAAGACCACACAGCTTACCGTAAAGGATCAAGACGACCAACCTGTTGCTGCCAACAAGTTGACATTCAGCTCTAACAATGAAGCTGCAGCAACCGTGAGCGCCGAGGGTGTCGTTACAGCTGTTGCTGTTGGTACTGCAACGATCACGGCAACACTAAAAGACAACACAGAAATAAAAAATACCATAGAGATTACCGTTACTGAGGTTGCTACCAGCGGTTCAGATTCATACATCATCCCAGCTGGTGAAAACAAAGACAAGGAACTGAAATACACTTGGGCTTATACCCAGAATGGTATGGATGTAACCGTTACATACGCTTGCACCAACAAGGATGAAATCACAGGCATCGTTGATGGTTTCGTCTTCGACAAGTCAAACGGCTTTGCTGAGATTGAAGGTCTTACCTACACATGGACAAACTGCACGGAAGGACAGGTGCTCACCTCTGCCCACAAGTGGATGTTTGCAGAAGGCGACTTCGTAACACCCGACTTCACCTACACCGTGAAGGCTGCCGTCATTCCTGTTCCGACAGAGCCTACTGCTGATGAAGCAAACGTGCTGGCTGTCTATAGTGCCAAGTATGGTAAGGAAGAAATCACCACATCAAGTCCTGCATGGGGTGGCTATAAGGACGCTACAGGCGAAGACCTCTACACCTCTTATGATTATAAAGAGCTGAAGGGTGAGGGCGATGCTACTCATAAGGTTGTACATGTTGTTGGTACTGGTATCAACAGCCGCACAAAGGATGATACTCCTGCAACTGGTTATAATAAGTTCCATGCAGCTATCTATCCTACCACCGCTACTTCCGGTATTATCTTCAAGGACAACGGCTACAACAGCCGCATCACCATTGAGGGTCTTGTTCCTGGACAGTGGAACTATGTAGAGAAATCTGTTGAATTCGACAATGCTTATATCACAATCGCCCTCGACGGCGAAACCGAGTTCTATGTTGACCACATCTACTACGAGAAGGTGGCCGATACACAGGCTCCGGTTATCAGTGAGGCAAGTGCCGAAGCTGGTTATGCAGTTGCCGTTATCAAGGCTACAGCTACTGATGACAACGAAGGAACTATCAGTTACACGTTCACATTGGGTGAAACTGTGAAGGAGGCAACAGCCGCCAGCGGTGAGGCTGCAGAAGTAACCTTCGACGAACTGACAATGAATACTGAATATTCGGTAAGCATTGTGGCTAAGGACGCTGCCGGCAACGAATCAGAAGCAAAGACCGTCACGTTTACCACGATGGGACTGCCCGCTATTCCTGCCGCTCCTGCTCCTACGGCTGAAGCTAAGCATGTTCAGGGCATTTACACCGATGCTTACAATACGCCTGCAGGTGTTCAGTTCATGAACTGGCACGGTGTTGATGTCATTGCAGAAGAGGTTACTGCCAGCGACAACGATGAAGATAAGCTCTATCGCATCTATACCAACAAGGGCTTCAACTATTATGGCATGCAGCTCGACAAGGTTTACGACCTGGCTGCTTTCAAGACCATCCATGTTGACATTTGGAGTAGTGCAGCAGCTACCATCGGTTTCTCGCCCATCAATCAGGCAACAGAACCTCACACCGCCAAGAAAGAGTTGACGCTTGCTGAGGGTTGGAACCAGTTTGACATCGATGTTACCGACTACAACGGTATGGATGTGACGATCGTTGATCAGCTTGAGTTCTTCGATGCACCTGCTGATATCGTGGTTGCTATTGACAATATCTACTTCGTAAGTGACAATGTGCTCACTGGCATTACATCGGTAGAGAAGTCTGACGCAAATAACAGCCAAAATATCTACACGCTCGACGGTCGCAAGGTGAAGAATCCACGCAAGGGCGTTTATATCGTTGATGGTAAAAAAGTGATGATTAAATAAATTATCGCAGAACCGACAAATAGGTACGTAAGCGCTTACCCCCCTGTTATAGGGCATCTGAGGCTATCATAGCACTACAGATGCCCTTTTTCTTATAAAAAGTGAGGTTTTGTTGTGGCTATATTCTTGCAAGAATATGGGTTTGTGACTACCTTTGCACCGTAGTTAAGTTATTAAAGAACAATATTTTAAGGTATAGAAGATACAGGATTATATGTTTTAAGTTTTAGTTGTTTGAGTTATTAGGTTTTAGGAATGCGGCGCTCATGGGAATGAGTGCCGCTTTTCGAAAGAAGCCGAAACTCCCGAAAGTCCCTAAACTCCCTATAATAAAAATATAATATGTATAACCTAATTAAAAAGAGTTTGACGGCTATCAGCCTCATCATTGCCATGACTGTTTCAGCACAGACCGTGCCCTTACAGTTGGTAAACAATTCCGACTTTGCCGACAATGAGATATATGTCGCCATCATCGGGATGCAAAACGGCCAGTGGATTTACTATGATTTGGCGGACAACACAACCGCCAATGCTGCCGTCAAACCGCTGAATACGTCTGTCAACACCCTTCATCGGCAACCAAACGACTGGGGATATGCCAATGTCTTCACCACCCTCGACCAAATCAAGGAGCAAACCATCCATGTGGCCCATACCAATGCTTGTCGCCTTTTCTTTGGTTTCCGCTCCCCCATGTATTTACATGCGTTTGATGCAGGCTATGCCGGTGCTGACTTTCAGAATCCAACTGATCCCAATCACGGACTGCGCTGGGAGTTGGTAGAATTCACTTACGACCAGTACGATGTGATGTTCATCAACACCACACGTGTCGATGCTTTTCAATATCCGATGGGCGTAGAGCTGTTTGGTACCTCACAGTCTAATAATGCCTATATGAAACGTGGTGAACTGCTGTCTTATAACGATATCATCAACCGATGGAATCAGCAAAATGGCAACAGTCCGTTTAGTGCATGCTATCAGGAAAGTGTCACTACCGATGCATTGGGAGGCATTATCATCCAACCGTCAAAGGTGGCAGCGGTGAAAAACAATGGATACTTCGACAACTACATCAATCAGATATGGAGCTACTTCACCACCCATGAACTTTATGCCGATATGGGACAACGCGGCAAATGGCGCGGAACCGTTCAGGGCAATACTTTTGTGCTCACCAGCGGCGGACAGACAGCATACGTCAACAAGCCTTCTACCACCGATGTCATCGAGGGTGCAGGCACCTTTGCGACAGGTTCCGATATCGACAAAGCGGTACAGGCGCAGTTCTGCGGTGCCATGAACAGAGGAATGGTTGATGTCAACACCACCAACGGACAATTGCAGGACTGGGGCGACCGCACCAGTTTCTTCACTCGCAACACCTGGAATCCCTATGTGGCATTCTTCCATCAAGACGATTTGAGTTACGAGGGTTTTACCTATGCTTTCGCCTATGACGATACTTTCGACCAGTCGTCAACATGTGCCACCAAATATCCTGACCGCGCAGTCGTCACCATCGGTGGCTTTGCTCCCAAACAGAGCACGGGCATCAACATCCATCACCCATCACCCTACACCCAACACCCATCACCCAACACCCAGCTTTACAACCTCGCAGGACAGCGTGTCAGCAACAGCTACCGGGGCCTTGTCATCCAAAATGGCAAAACAATTTTGAAAAAGTAACTTCCTATTTAACTCCCCATTTTAACTCCCAATTTAACTCCCATTTCAACTCCCAATTATAAGAATTATGGAACAAAACGATTTCTACATGGCCTCAGCGCATCGATATGATGACATGAGCCTTTACCAACGCTGCGGACGAAGCGGCGTATTGTTGCCCAAGGTAAGCCTGGGCTTCTGGCATAACTTTGGCGGCATCGATCCCTATGAACGGAGCCGCGCCATTACACACTATGCCTTCGATCACGGAATCACACATTTTGACTTAGCGAACAATTACGGACCTCCCAGCGGAAGTGCCGAGGAGACGATGGGCCGTTTGATGCAGACTGACTTCCGCCCCTATCGCGATGAGTTATTTATCAGTAGTAAGGCTGGATACGGTATGTGGCCTGGACCTTACGGCGACTGGGGATCACGCAAGTATCTGATGTCAAGTCTTGACCAGAGTTTGCGTCGTATGCACCTCGACTATGTCGATCTGTTCTACAGTCACCGACTCGACCCGCTGACACCCCTTGAGGAAACATTACAGGCACTGGTCGATATCGTGCGTCAGGGAAAGGCGCTCTATGTGGGAATTTCTAATTGGCCTTTGGAACAGTTGCGTATCGGTGAGAAATACCTGCGGGAGCATGATGTACCACTTCTCATCTATCAAGGACGACTCAATATGATAGACCGCGAACCGATAGATTCGGGTATTTTGCAGTTCTGTCGTGAAAAAGGAGTTGGTTTCATCGCCTTCTCGCCATTGGCTCAGGGACTGCTCACAGACCGTTACCTGAATGGTATTCCGGCCGATTCGCGTATTGCAAAAGACTATTTTTACTTTAAGGCTGACCAGCTGACACCA
>CADBAP010000007.1 GCA_902792685.1 uncultured Prevotellaceae bacterium | reverse complement strand
CCGCCTAGAACTTCCTCGAACCGCCTAGAACTTCCTAGAACCGCCTAGAACCGCCTAGAACCGCCTAGAAAGCCCTAGCCCACACCTCTTAGCCTGTCAAGTTTTTTCAGCATTCATTTTTAGGTGTATCGTTTTGCGTTTCGAAAGCTATGCTTTTGCGCGCTAAAAGTTATGCTTTTGGAATGCGAAAGGGCACCTTTTGAACTGCGATTGCTATCATCTCTCACAATGCAAAGGTACAACAAAGTTTTCAATGTCTAAAGCAAATGAGGTAAAACCCTGAAAAGACCTTGTGTTTTTGGTGTGCATCAAATGTATAAAACATTAATAGTAAGCACTTTACAAAATTCGAAGTCGCCGCTTATTTTCCGCTTATTTACATACTAATTGCAAAAGAAAACAGCAAAAAACAGGCTGTAAAAACATGAGATAAGGCACCTGTTACAACCTTCTGACGTACCGTAAAAATGTAAGAAAAAATCAATCGAAAAATCTTTAGTGGGCTACACTTGTCGCCGCCACACTGCCACGCAGCCACGCAGTCCCATCTTGCGATTTTAGTTTTGCAGTATGGCGAGTCTCATTATCTATATTATATATTATAATATAAATATTATAATATATAATATAAAATATATACTTATAATTTATAACTTTCAAGAAGCGGTGTTCATTACATTTTGAAAAAGTAAATGGGACAGCGTGGCTGCGTGGCTGCGCTGGTGCTATGGTGCGCAGTCATCATCATATTCCCTGGGAAAAAGCGTGTTGCGAAATTCTTAGACGCCCGTCATGAATATAAGACACGCTGACTTGACGCAAAGTTAACATTAATTCACCACTCCTCAAACTGTTAACTGGTATTAAAAGTTCCTAAATCGGGGGGGGGTATTGTTAAAATACCTAAACATCGCACGCGTATATATAAGCAGTTTAAGTAATTTTTTATATCTTTGCATAAATTATCGACTCATTCAACAAAAAGAAAGTGGAAAAATTGCTCCACGTTAGATTCGAACATAAAACTTGAAAGGAACTGACAATGAGAAGGATGACGAAACAAATAACAAAGAAATCGCTTAGGATATTTTTCCTAACCATCTTGTTCTGTGCGATAGCGACTCACGCATCAGCTCAACAGGTCACCATCAGCAACAACCTGCTGTATGATGTTGCCCTCACCCCCAACCTGCGTGTAGGTTTGCGACTGTCGGACAAATGGTCGATGGGACTGACGGCCGGATACCGTCCCTGGCCCACCGATGAGACCAAGACGCGCAAATGGAAGCACTTGCTGGTATCGCCAAGCGTGCGCTATTGGACCGACTCAGTGAACGTGCACCATTTCTTTGGCGCAAACATCATCTATAGCCATTACAACATCGCCGACATCAAGTTCCCCTTCGGCATGTATAAGAGTGTACGCAACGAGCGCCGCCAGGGTGACCTCATCGCGCTGGGCGTCTTCTACGGCTACTCATGGCCATTGGGCAGATTCTGGAACATTGAGCCGTTCATCGGCGTTGCTGTGGGCTATACCTGGTACAACCGCTACGAATGCGGACATTGTGGCGAGAAGATCGGACGCGACCACAAGTGGTTTGCGATGCCGCAGGCCGGTATCAACATTGTATATAATATCCCTGGCCGTCCGAAGAGGGTGCCCAGAGCCATCATCGTGGATCCGCCGTATATCAACCATCCGCCTACGACACCCGACACCATTTTCGACCCCATTGTCAGAAACGTGCCAGAGAACACAGGTCGTGCAGGACAGCTGCAGAAAGACAACCCTGTGCTGGCTCCCATCTCTGAATACAAGCCCTACGACCGTACGCAGATTCTCCGCAAGGACAAGAATGCCCTGTTCGTGCACTTCCCCAAGGCCAAGCATGAGCTGAGAGGCGACTTCCGCAACAACCAGGTTACACTGGATCGCATCGTCGATATCACCCGTCAGGTGATGGCCGACAACACCAGCAGCGTGAAGAAGATACAGATTGTAGGTCTGGCATCCATCGAAGGCAATCCCGACTTCAACGAGACACTCGCCACAAACCGTGCTATGGCCCTGCAGCGCTATCTGCAGCAGCAGGTGGCTGTGCCCGATGACCTGTTCGACACCGTTGGCGGCGGCGAGGCCTGGTCAGAATTCCGCGACCAGCTCACAGAGTATGTTGCCAATGACTCACAACACGCGAAGGAGCTGCAGCAAGCCCTCAGCATCATCGACAACGAGTCTAATGTTAAGGTACGCGAGAAGAAGTTGCGCCAGTTGAACGGCGGCCGCACGTGGAAATACATCACCGACAACATCCTCAGCGACCAGCGCAATTCAGGCTATGTCCGTATCTATTACGACTATGTGCCAGACAACAATGCGAAGATCATCAACGAAGCCAACGAACTGCTCACAGCCGACTGTACCGACTGTCACCACGAGGCACTGCGCCTGTTGCAACAGGTACGCGACGACGAACGTGCCCAGAACGCCTTGGGTGTAGCCCTCTGGTTCTGCGGACAGAAGGAAGAAGCCATCGACCGCTTCCGCCGTGCAGCAGCCAACGGCAACGAGGATGCGAAGAAGAACCTGGAGAACTTGGTAAAATAAAGAAGTTAAAATGAAAGTTAAATAGGAAGTTAAAATGGAAGTTAAATAGGAAGTTAAAATGGAAGTTATGCACTTTGTGCAGGACGATAGAATCCGCAAATGGAGAAACTCCCTCTTAAAAAAAAATATTCAAAATATTAAATAATTTATTGTTTCATTTAAAATCAAAAAAAGATGAAAAAGTATTTCAACTTTGCCTTTTTAAGTGCGATAGCACTTGCAGGCACATTCGGACTCACCGCTTGCTCGTCAAGTGACGACCTCGCGGCGGAGACAAATCCGAATTATGATCCCAACACGAAAGAGGTGACCGTCGATTTCGTGTTTAATGTAGAAACAGGTGCCCCAAGCACCACCCGTATGTCTTCGTCGGCGGTTCAGATTGGTACAGGCACTTTCCGTGGCATCAAGGATGCACAACTTTTCACCTATAAACTATCGGGAGGTGGTGGACAGCATGTTTATGCCGGAACTGAAACTGCAGACAAGACTTATGACCTCAACGAACTGATAGCAGCGGGAGCACTTAACGGTGATGGCACCGATAAGTCACGCCGTGTTCTCGAGATGTCGCTTCCTACAGGAACGAACACGCTTATGTTCTGGGGACGTGCCATGCAAGGTGCTGTCCCAACGGGCAAAACAGCGGGAGCGGTTTATGGCGCTATTGACTTCGCACCGAATTCGACCCTCGCAAATGCCGCTTTTTCTCTTACAAAATGTGTTCCTGACGATGATGCCAGCGCAACAGGTAAAAAGGCTCTGCTGCAATATGAAACGTTGATAGCCAAGGTTCTTAATGACATCGTCAATTCTTCTTCGACTGTAAATGTAACTCGCGGTGGCAAGACTGTAAATAAGACGTTGGCATGGAAAGATTATGTCGATTTTGCCAATAACGGTACCCTTACCGCAAAGGAAAAAGACCCCTCGACGTTTGTAGATGCGGACCATTGCAGTAACATGAGTGCCTTAGGTGTGATTCTGGCTAACACTTTCGTCACATTAAATACTTTTAAATCCTCTGAGCTTCGTAATGGTCAGGGAAAAATTATAGCAGCATTGATAGGAGATTTAAACACTTTGATGAATTCTGTTACCGAGGCCACTCCAACTACTATAGAAGAAGATGCAGCGCAAGCTGTTGCCTCGCATGTCAAAACTATTATCTCTAATTATTTCACTACATCTGCCCCGTACGCATGGAAAACCACCAGTGAGGTCGTTAGTAATAGCGGACTGGCTGGCCTGGACAAGGTTACCGCCGATCTGAATAAATTTCCTGATGGAATCTTCCATCTTCCTCCTGGTGCAACAGTGATGAAATATACTGCTGTTGACAATTCTGGTGCTTCAACGGTAATTGTCAACGAATACCAATATATGTCGCAGGTTCCCACCTATGCCATGGGTAGCTCAAGCGGTAGTTTCAACCCAGACAACTACATGTATCCTGCAGAACTCTGCTATTTTGGCAACAGCCCTATACGTGTGACCAGCGATAGTCATAAAAAAGCCGAATACCCTGACGGTGCTGCCGAGTGGGACAACGATAATAATTGGAAAACAAGCTATACGCCTGGTAATAATACGGTGGACTGGACGAAGGACGGAGTAGTACAGTCTACTACCCGTAGCGTTGCCATGCAAGAAAACATCAACTATGGCACTGCCATGCTGAAGACAACGATTGCTTATGAAAGTGGCAAAACGAGTTTGAAGGATAATAATTCTCACATACATTCAGGTGAAGCTGACAACACCATTGCTATCTCTTCTAATCCTTTCACGCTGACAGGTGTACTTATAGGCGGTCAGCCTCAGACGGTAGGTTGGAATTATATCGTGAAGACGATAGATCCTAATCCGTTTATTTGCATGGTTTATGACAACGACCTCCCCAACACCGCTATCCCGACAACTTCCGGCAATGAAAACTATACTATGGTTTGGGACAACTACACAACTGCCGCTACCCAGAACACTGTATATGTGGCTCTGGAGCTGACGAACAACTCAGGACAGGATTTCTGGGGAATGAACAACCTCATCCGTAATGGTAGCTCATTCTACCTCATCGGAAAACTCGATCCTAATGCTGGAAGATCAACAACCGACCTCTCTGAAGGAATCACCTGGCCTGAGAAATATGCACTGCCACCATACGAGACTACAGGAACGAATGCAGGTAAAACCATCAAGGTGCGCCGTGTGTTTATCCAAGACTTCATGACAACTGCCAACTTCATCATAGGAGAGGAATCTTTGAAGCAGGCATTGGTGTCTGTACCTGACCTGCGTGCATCTCATCTGTCACTCGGTTTGAGCGTTGACCTGAGCTGGTCAAACGGTCTTAGCTTCGAAAGTGTTCTTGGACAAGACTAATTTAAATAATTAAAAAGGTGAAGAGAGGAAATACTTTCATGATGTGGCTCCTGCTGTCAGCCTGCTGGCTGATGGCAGGATGCTCCGTCATCGATGACGACCTGTCGGACTGCGGTGAGCCGGAAGAGGAGTATAAGATTGATTATGAGCTACGGCTGATAACCAATATGACTACCGAGTTGGAAACGCAGTTGACCACGATCACAGAGATGGGCGTGGCCGAATCCCTAAGGGAACATCTGAAAGATATCTTCAGCGACTTTGCCCACGACATCGACCTCTCGTTCTACGATACGGAAGGCGACATGACACGTCTGCATCACAAACGCGACATCATAGACGCCAACCAGACCAGCTACACCCTCACCCTGCCCATGCATGAATATATGCACTTGGCAGTGGCAAATATTGCAGAAAACCACGTGGTAGGACTCTCCAACGACGAGAACTGCCAAACCTCAATGCTGCAACAGACAGACGACAGTCCGATTGCATCTCACACCACAGGCCTGTTTACGGCACGGCTGCCGATGGAGGTGCTCTCTGGCGTCAGTCAGACATTCAATGTAAAACTCTATATGGCAAACAGTGCCGTAGCATTGGTCCTCGATACGAAAGGACACGCCTACAGCGACATAAAAGTCTATGCCACAGGCTTTGCCAAAGAGTTTATGATTGAAGACAGCACTTACGTGTTCCCAGAGAAAGAAGTGCTGGTGAGAGCCGACAAGGTGGAAACGGGCAACGACCTGCTATGCTTCTGCTCCGTAAACTTCCCATCGCACAATCCTGATGAGGTAGGTGCCGACGAACCACTGTGGCAACTGAGGGTATATGTGACGATGCCTGACGGCAACATTACAGAAACCATCATTGATGTAAAAGAACAGCTGAAAGCTGGGGAACTGAAGATTATCAAGGGTGAACTGGACGACGAAGGAGCCGTCCGACCTTACGACAGCACAGTAGGTGTGAGTGTGACGCTGGACTGGAATGAAGGCGGCACATATAATCCTGAATTATAATTATAGAATATGTACGCGCGTAGCTATTGGTTTCTGGCGTTTTGCTTCCTGCTTCTGACAGCAGGATGCATAGACGATGAACTGCAACAGAATCAGAATGATGACGTTGTAGCTGACTTGGCTTTTGCTGTAACAAGGTCAAGCAAACCTTCAACGCGTATGACAAGTGCCATCGTGCAAGACGCAGGACAACCCTACCGCGGTATCACAATGAGACAAATCGTCCCATTTGCTGTAACAGGAAAAATCACGGTTAACGACCTGCCAAAACGTTTTTTTATCGTCAGCGATGGAGAAAAACCTGTAAATGATCGACCTTATTATTATTATAATGATTGTTCCATCATGAGAGGGGTGAATGCCTTTCTGAGCTATGGACGGGCAACACAGGCTTCCACCGATAAGCACATCAATGGATGCCTTGTGGAGACCTTCCCAGCAGGAATGGAACCAAAGGACATCCGATTCTCGCTGGAGTCTATCTATCCCACGATTCATCAAAATGCAGAAGAATTAGCTTCTTACATGACCTCGATTGCCAATGCTGAAGCCAATGCGATAGCATGGAAAGAAACGTCCAATACAACACTTGAGTTGATGTACAAAAACTTCATCAACCAGATAGGAGCATTATCCAATGGTGAGATATTGCCAGGATCGGCAACCAACATTTACGCTTTTGTTCAGGCGCTGAAGGATGATTTGCAAGCACTCTCCCTGAGCGAAACAAACGACATCGCCCTTCGTGATGCCATCATCAGCAAGATTGACACATACAATAGCAGTTGGAACGGCTTCCCTGCTTCCATCGGTCTCCCTGATGGTGCCGTAGTGATTCGATGGGTTGAAGCTAATCAAAAATTCGTCCCACAACTAACATACACCTCTTTTGCCGACATCAATGGTATCGACCGTTTTGCCTATCCTGCAGAACTGTATTATTATGGCAACAGCAGAATAAAAACCTCCAATATTGATAATCGAAGAGGTGCATATACAGACCGCGAATGGAGTGATGTACTGGCCGACTACGAATACGACAATGCATCGGTCAACGGAAACACCCAGGCGGTAGCTATTAAAGACCCGCTGCAATATGGGGTTGCCCATTTGCAGATTGCCTTGAAAATGACAGGTACATCAGTATTGAAAGATGCCAGAGGGAACAATGTTCCTGTTGTAGACGACACCAACTCCCCCAACTTCCCACTGACGGGAATCATCGTGGGTGGACAGCTACCCGTTGGCTTCGACTTCTCTCCCAACACCTCCTACCCTGTTTATTCAGAGGGGGATGTGAAGTTTATCTATGATAACCAACTGCCCACACTCTACCTGAGTTCATCAGCTGATGCGACCGAGGTTACCAACACCCTGGTACTGCAGTCTTACGACCATCAGAAAGTGCCAGTGCTGCTGGAGTTTATCAACAACAGTGGCGTTAACTTCAAAGGACAAGACGGCATCGTCTATCAAGGAACCAAATTCTATCTGGCAGGTGAGGTAGATCCTGCAGATGGTACAGGTGGAGACGCATCTGCCGTTGGCCGTGTATTCACACAAGACCACACGACCACACTGAATATGAAAGTAACCAGTTTGGCAAAAGCCTACAATGTGGTACCCAACCTGCTGTCACCACGACTCGAATTAGGTATCCAACTGGTACCGAAATGGACATCGACAACACCTGAAGAAATTGTATTGTAAAAATGAAGTACACAGACAGACATATCAAATACCAGTGGTGCAACAGCCTGATGACAGGACTGCTGCTGACCATGCTGTTGTGCCTGTCGGCGTGCTCGTCAGGTGACGATGAAGCCAATAACGGCAACCAAACGAAAGTTCCGACAAAACTATACATCTATCTATATACACCTCAAACGGAAAGTTCTACACGCGCCTACGACGGCGATGTGAATCCGATCGCATACGAAAATTCTATCTATAAGCTGCAGATATGGGTGTTTACGCACGACTCACACAAACTCATCGGCTATTATGCACCAGAGGAGTCGCCAGGTCTCAGCGCAGCAAATCCTTACGAGTTGATTCAGCTCACCATTGACGAGACGTATGCCGAGACGGAAGCAGGTAGTCGTGAGCATGTGGATGTGTATGTGGCTGCCAATATATCGAACAGTAACTGCAACGTAGAGCTGGACGAAAAGATGACACAGGCACAACTGGAAGCAGCACTGATGCAGAAGACTACCGCTGACCCATTCGGCGTGACAAGTCCTGTTTCTGTCGTTCCGACAAACGTTGGATTACCAATGACTGGTGTGTTACGCGACCAACCTGTAACAGGAACAGCTCCTGTATTGCGACTGAATGACGGCAACGATGGTATCGCTACCGTACTGCTGATACGCACCATATCGAAGATTCGCTTTGCCTTCTCCAGACAGACAGGCAGCGAAACGCTTCGCATCAACAGCATCAAACTGAACGGCAGCATGATTCCAATGGCAGAATACCTCTTTATGTCAGCGGGCGCGCCATACGACCGCCACACCTGCCACATCAAGACGGAGAGCGGCTACGACACTACGTCGCCAGAACTGCTGAGCGAGGCATTGGAGGACGTTGCCGTCAACGACAACCCTGTTCAATATGCGTGGACGGAAGAGCAGGCACCGATCTACTATGAGCGGTTATTGGACGATGCACCTGCCAGCAATCTTACACAACGCCTGTACTATCTGCGCGAAAGCGACCAGATGCTGCAGGGTGAAATCAAATACCAAATCGGCAGTGAAGAGGAAAAGACGGCTACCTTCAAAATGGTGGATACCGGCGGCTTCTCACGTAACCACGTCTGGACAGTATATGTCTATACAGCTCAGGCACGCATCCAGGTGGTCGTAGCTGAAACGGCTCCATGGACCCAGACAGATGTCAACTACGAATTTTATAATTGGTAAAAGAAAAAGGAGACCCTCCCCCCTGCCCCTCCCTGTATGGAGGGGAGTAAATAGGGGAAGACCCACCCCCTGCCCCTCCCTGTATGGAGGGGAGTAAATAGGGGAAAGAGAATAAAAAAGAGAAAAAAACATCAGAAATGATACAATATATATTAAGACACATCGCCACCTTCTTACAATCTTTCATGACAAAGATTGCAAGCAAAAAGACGTATCTACTCCCCTCCATTACAGGGAGGGGAATGGGGGTGGGTCTTATATTGCTTCTCCTGTTCTCTGCTTGTTCGGAAGACAGTCCTTCTGAGCAGGAGGTGCAGACACCTAACGCCTCTTTGCGAATGGTGAGCGCAAAACGGGCACCGTTGGGTGGTGACGATGATGGCGACATCAAGGTATTCCTGACAAACGGCACTGACATGGCGGAGGGAATGTTCAAATACAACGAAACCGTCTGGAATACGCAGCTAAAGCTGAAATCGGGCACGAAAACATACCACGTCTATGGCTTTACACCTGCCATCGACGGACTGACAGCGAATCTGACCAGCTTTACCGCTAACTCTGGCGTGCTGAGCATTCAGGGACTGGACGTGATGACCAACCGCGACTACTGTGTGATTACAGGAGTCAGACGAGTAGAGAGTGAATCCGATCATACCTCTGCTGTACGAGGACAAATGGCGTTTGAATATGCCAGTAGCCGCATGAACTACATCAACCTGCTGTTTGACCACCTCTTCGGACGTATCAGCTTCAAAATGAAGATAGGAACGGATTATAGTGCCCTGCGCACCATCAAAGTCAAACGAATGCAGCTGCAGGTGGCTGGCTACAAAAAGGTGGATGTGGTTGCAACACTGACCGACGGATGGGGTATCGACCAATTGACCTATAATCCTGTTGCCACTTCAGACAACACAACGATGACGATCTGGGATTCCGAAACATCCCCAATAACCCTGACAACATCACCCGTAGAAGTCGCCAGCGCACAGATTGCCACAATCACAGGACTGATCAACAGTCTGCAGCTATATACCGAATATGATGTGTATGACAAAGAGGGAAAATTTATAGCAGAACGAACGGCAACCAATCAGTTGAAGACGATATTGAAGGACATCACACGAGGACAAGAGCGAGTGCTCAACATCACGGTGGATCCGTCGTACCTCTATATCCTGTCGGATGCTGACTTGGATAATCCACCGTTTATCATAGAATAAAAAGACCCACAACAGAAGACCCCCTCCCAGCCTCCCCCTGAATGGGGAGGAGTAAATAGAAGAAGACCCACCCCCTGCCCCTCCCTGTATGGAGGGGAGTAAATAGGGGAAAAGAAAAAAAAGACAAGACCCCCTCCCAGCCTCCCCCTGAATGGGGAGGAAGACCCACCCCCAACCCCTCCCTGTATGGAGGGGAGTAAATAGGGAAAGAGATAAAGAAAAGAGAAAAAATATCAGAAATGATACGATATAGAATAATACACATTATTAAATACATACAGTCTTTGTTTGCGAAGATTGCAAGCAAGAAGACGCATATACTCCCCTCCATCACAGGGAGGGGACGGGGGTGGGTCTTCCTCCCCTCCCTCAACAGGGAGGGGCTGGGGGGAGAGTCTTCCATTGGGAAGGGGCTTCCGTTGATAGGTCTCCTCTTCTTATTCCTGTTGACAGCGGTAGCTGGCAAAGCACAGATTATCATTGGTGGTGATGTGTATGGTGGTGGTAATGAAGGCGACACAGGCGGCAAGACGACTGTCAACATCTATGCCGGCGACCTGCGCAACGTCTATGGCGGTGCCCGTCAGGCTAACGTCGGAGGAAGTGCCTTCCTGCATATCGACGGTGAGCATGCCTCCAACTATATTGTTATTGATAAGGCTTACGGTGGTAATGATATCGCAGGAACGATAGGCACGTCAAGTGCTATTCCCACTGAACTGACGGAAGTAGGTACCGAAGCAAAGAAGAATCAAATCGACAATACTTGGAATGCTTTTGTGCGCATCTCTACCAAGACGGTAACGACTGGCACGGGCGATGATGCCGTAACAACAGAAGACCCAAATGCACAAAAGATATACATCGGACAACTCTTCGGAGGTGGTAATGGCGACTATTACTACTACAATAATGAGGGCACGCATGAGATATACAATTCCGAGCAAGACAAGATTGACGGTAAGGCTCCTATAGCTTCCAACACTACGGATTTCATCATGCCTAACATTGGTAAGACCTATCTTGAGCTTTTGGGCGGTTCTATTGTTTATGCGTATGGTGGCGGTAACAATGCTACGATAACGAACAGAACGGTTATCGCTCTGAATAATCCAAGTGAAGTCGTCAACAGTATCATTGACACAAATAATCCAAATGCCAATACTGATCCATTGAAGGGAACTGTCGGTGAACTGCTGACCAACGACCGCTTCGAGAACAGAATGGGCATCAACACCTCCTTCTCCTACCCCAGCAGTGATGCCTACCAGATAGGTCGTTTCTTTGGCGGCAACAACAAGGCGGATATGGCTATCCGGCCGCGATGGAATCTGCAAAAAGGTAAGATCCGTAACCTCTATGGTGGCGGTAATGAGGGACGTATGACGAGTCCTGAAGGTTTGCTCATGCAGATTGAAGGTGCAGGAATGGTAGTTGACAACGTCTATGGAGGTTGTCGTAAGGCTGACGTAAAACCTTTGTACAACAACGATGACTCAAATCCTGTACCATATTCCCAAGTACAACTGCCTGATGAGGATAACCCTAACAACATCCCTGCTGGATACGCAGCTCGTGTCAGAGTATTGGCTGGTCATGTCAACAACGTCTATGGTGGTAACGATATCTCTGGTAACGTCTATGCTGGTAATACCGTAGGTATTCGTACGCACATCTACGGTGATGTCTATGGTGGTGGTAATGGTTCATACGCTTATACAGATAATGAAAAACTGAAGGATGATCCACGTTGGAGTGATTTCTATTATGATCCCGATAAAGTTCTTGAAGATGCAGGAATAACAGGCGTTCCTGAAAACCTTAAATCTGTCACAGCCCTCAACCTTATCCGTCCGAACGCAGAGAAGGTGTCTATCCTTGTCAGAGGTGATAGTGAAGATCATCCTGTCATCGTAGATGGTGGACTTTATGTGGGTGGTAACAGTGCTTCTCTGCGACAGAATGTTGCAGGTATTCCTGCCGCTGACCAGACACACATCAAGATTGGTTCATACGCCATCATCGACAAAGTGTTCCTCGGCAACAATGGTGAGAACATGATCAAGACCGATGAGGCTGATGTCTCTGGCCATAATGAAGGTGTGCTGCGCACAATGAGACGTACCGACATAGCGAGTGACGGCTCAAGTTTCAGCTCCATGGATTTGACAAACAAGGAACTCTTTGCCAAATACATGGAAGGCTGCGCCATGAGGGTGAAGTCAACCGTATTGTTCGAGAGCAGGGCTAACGGTGATGCCGCCGATTACATCCCCTACTCCACACAGTTTGGTTCGTTCTACTGCGGTGGTAACGTAGGTAGTATGATTACCGATGGTAAGACAACCATCAACTTCAGTGACAAGGTGATTGTGTATGACAAGGTCGTAGGTGGATGTAACAATGCCTTCGTAACACCGAAAGACGGTTTTAATGCTCTCTATGAGGGAGGCCTCACGGGCGAACCTGACCCTGCACCAGAAGGAGCTATTGGCGACAAGCTTGTGCTTAACTTCGCCGGTCTTAAGATACAGCCAAAGCGTTGGAATGATACTCACACGGCATTGATATGGAACACCATCAAGTCATCAACAGGTGAAAAAGTTGACCCTATAACATCAGGAGCTTCTCCTGAAAGTCCTGTCACCAGCGATGATGACGACTTAGACCGTCGTTTCGAAGGTGGTAATATCTATGGCGGCTGCTACGCCAGCGGTATCGTCAACGGTAACGTCGTAATCAACATCAACAGCTCTATCGTTGACCGCGATATTCTCTTCGACGAAGTAGAAGAGGATGAAACGGGTGAGGATAAACTCTATGGTAACGATGAATATCACATTACCAAGCGAAACAGCGGTGTCTTACTTTCCGAGCAGGGTATGGATGTATTAGGTAAGGCACTCAACGTCTTTGGTGGCGGTAAGGGTGAGGATACCGAGATATGGGGTTCAACAACAATCAACCTCAATCGCGGCTATATGTTCCAGATATTCGGTGGTAGCGAGGAAGGCGGCATCGGTAAGGGAACATACAATTCAACTACAGAAAAGATTGATTACAGCTATGACCCAAGATATAGCACCTACATCAACCTGAAAGGTCCAATCGCTGGCGTATCAAAACACGACAACATATCTGAAGATATAGCTGAATGCGAGTTTATATACGGCGGTGGCTTCTTAGGTCCTGTGGCTGGTAACTGTATCCTTAATTTGGGTAACGGTCGTATCTTCAACAGCTTTGCCGGCTCATGTAATGCCGATATTCTTGGACATACAGAAACTTATGTAGGCACCAATGGCTTCCCCTACGTTCGCGACTACATTTATGGCGGTAACGACCTCGGTGGAAAGATTCTGGGAACAGCTAACTTTGACAGTCGTCTTCGCAACGATGCCGTTCGCAGCAAGGTATACAATACCGATATGCTCAATGCTTCTGCCTATACGGAGTATGTGCAAGGACGCGTAGAAAAAATATTCGGTGGTGCCTACGGTGTGTATGACTATAAGGACCCACACTTCCGTGAATACTTCGATGAAAATGGTCATGCTAAAACAGGCTATTCCAAACCTTTCTTAGACAATGCATTTATCAACTTCCGTCCTACCGACAGCAACAATAAGCTCAATACCGTCAAGCAAATTTATGGTGCAGGACAGGGATATCTCGGCGAGGAGGAAGAAAACCTCATGCAGAACAGGAGCTATATCCTCGTTGATGTGCCCCAGACGATGACCACCTATCAAGGAACGGAAATCTTTGGTGCTGGTGAGAGTGGCGGCGTAGGTATGGGTGTTGACCCTGCTACGGCTGCAGAACCTACCACAGCACACAAGGCCTCAGCCATCATCGACCTGCTCAGCGGACACTTCAAGGCTGTCTATGGTGGTAGCTATCAGGAGGGTGTAACACGACGCACTGTTGTCAACGTGCCAGAAGGTTCTACCTTCCGTGGAGAGGCTATCTTCGGTGGTGCTTACGGTTTGTATAACGAATATCCCTGTGACGTCTATGAGTCGAATGTAAACTGGAACAGTAGCGATGCCCTCGTAGGCGGTTACCGTTCAGGTCTCTATGGCGGCAATAACAACTGCCGTCGTACACTATACGGAAAGGTGAATATCAATGCACCTGTATATTACGACAAGGCAAACGAATATTATGCTACAGTATATGGAGCTGGCTACGGTAAGGACACCTGGTCACAATATACTGAGGTGAATCTGAATAATACGGCCCGTCTATATGAGGTATATGGTGGTGGCCAGTTAGGTCGTGTGATGAATAAGAATTCTGCTGCTGCATGGGCAGCAGAGGCAAATGCTGAAGCTACTGATACATACAATACAGAACTTACAGCATGGAACGAATTATCGGACGAAGATAAGGCCACAACTCCTAAACCACAAGCACCAAAGGCCATTGACCTTTCTCTGGGCGAGGACTATACCGATACTGGACTGAACAATGACTTGGCTGAAGCCAGAAACGGCAAGAAATACAACACCAATGTGATTATCAATCAAGGCGCCGACGTCTGCGGATATATGTATAACGGCAGCCGTAGCGGTGCTTACGCATACGGTGGTGGTCTTGGTGACGCGAACACACCGAATACTGGCGACGTGCATGGAACGACTTATATCGCTATGCTTGGAGGTACTGTAACAAAGGACCTCTATGCCGCAGGAACGGTAGGTTCAGTCAACAACAAATACAATGTAGCGAATGACGACTTCGACCAGCCATTCATCGCTTCTGCCAATGCCTATATCGAAGGTGGTACGGCACGTAACGTCTATGGCGGCGGTTGGCAAGGAAGTGTAGGCTACCATCAAGGAGCCATCAGTGCCTCTACGGCCAACGACATTCTTGGTGAAACACACGTTGTCATTGGTAAGACCGATGGTACGAGTTTCCTCAATGGTCTTCCTGCTATCGAGCGTAATGCCTATGGTGGTGGAGAGGGTGGTGCCGTATTTGGTACCGCGAATATCACACTCAACAATGGATATATCGGTTATCGACACTTCAACAGCGTTCCTACAACAGATACCGACCTTGATTATATAAAGGTAGGCGACGACTACTATCAGGAGAAGCTGCACGACGAGACTTGGTCTGGTGACGGTTCTAACCGCCTCTATGACAGTGGATGTATCTTCGGTGGTGGCTATATCGACAACAGTAGTGTGGATGTCACCTATGTGAAGATGTATGGCGGACACGTCCGCAATTCCCTCTTCGGAGGTGGTGAGATTGCTGCCATTGGTCGTGGTGTCATCAATGCTACAGGTCAGGACAACAGCGTCCGCACCTTGGTAGGTATCTATAAGGCAGGTAAGGCAAATGTAGAACTCATTGAAGGCAATGTACATCGTAATGTCTTCGGTGGCGGTCGTGGCTATAACAACCTTGGTGAAGGTGGTACACTCTACTCCGACGGTTACGTATTCGGACAGACAGAAGTACGCATTCATGGTGGTACGATAGGTACTGTGAAAGAGCTGGCACGCGAGAACGGTAACGTCTTCGGTGGTGGTGATATCGGTTATGTATATAGTGCCTACGAGGAAGATGGTAATCTCTATGTGGGTATTAAAGATGGCAATCGCTATGACAACGTGTGGGAGGGCTACTATTATGCTTACAAGAAGGGAAATGAGGCATACGAACCATCATCACCACCTGACACCCCAGCAGCAAGCGATCCCAACTGGGTTATGGATAATGGCGAGTATGTGCTTACTGAGGACTGTAAGGTGCTTGTTGAGCCTTATTGTAAGGTGACATCTCCTGTCAACATCAATGGTCACAGCTACGCCGTTGGTGACTATGTAACTACTGAAGACCTCCATACCTTGGGCAACAAGAACAACGACGATCGCTGGAACAGCTTAGATCTTACAGGTATCACCATCTTCAACGCTGTATTCGCTGGTGGTAACACTTCTTCAGGTTCTTCTACCGTCTATGCGAACACCACGACGGTATTCGGAAATGCTACGGCATCTATCCACGACGTCTATCACCGCGACCTGATTACACTGGGTACAGGACATACGGGTGGTCTGTACGGCGACGGTAACCTCACATTTGTCGATGGCTATCGTGGACTGAACATCACCAACTATGGTACTGACTATTATAGCCTGTCTCCTGAAATCACCATTGAACAGTATAATAATCTCCCTGCGCGTGAGGCCGATTACTATCAGCTGAAGTATAAGTGTATCCAACAGTGTACGGATAGAGACGGTACAACCTACTATCCGGCAGGCGGCGAACACACGAAGGCCTCCACGCTGACCATCGATGACCTGCTGAGCGTGTTTGAGGGGAACACAACTATTCTTCTTCAAAACACGACCACTGGTGAGTACTATCCTAACCCAGCATACTGGGAGGAGAACGGTGTCGTTCCTGTCTATGCAGGACGTCCGATGAACACCCTGCAGCGTGCAGACTTCTGCGGTGTATTTGGCAGCCGTATGGTGATGCAGGGCGCACAGGACCGTGTGCCTGAGATTGTCGATCACACCAACTACACCATCAACCGTGTGCGTGAGGTATCACTCAACCAGAAGCAGTCTGTCATTCCAGCTGACCAATCCGACGAGAGCAAGAAGGTTCATGGCAACTACTTCGGTATTTACAGTATCGTGAACTACTTAGGCGCACTCACCAGTGACGTATTCTTCCTGCCTGATAAGGATATCCGTGTCACTGACAATGCCTCCAATTCTGACTACAAGAGTGCTTCAAAGGCATATAATAACGGTAGTACTCCAGTTGATTCTAAGGCATACGGCACAGCGACATACTATGACTGGAAGGCAGGCTTCGTCAATGACCGTAAGCGCAACAATGGTACCAGTAAGAACAAGGTGGCGTTGGCATCAGGTGTCTATCTGGAGTTGACGACAGAAAAGGGTACGGGTGACGATTTGTATGAGAAAGACTGGGGTTACATCACTGGTGTCATCGAGCTTGACCTCATCAACGTGCAACCAGGTATGGGTGGCGGCTTCGTATATGCAAAGAACGTACACAAGGTGGGTTCTTATACCAAGTCTAAGCACAACACATTGACGGAACTGAACAATGATGCAGTCACCCGACGCGACTTCACGTTCAATGGTGCTGAGGTGGAATGGGAGACAACTGGTAACTTCATCCACAGTACGCAGACGATTATCGACGACTGCTACAACGTCAGCGGAAAATATAAAGAAGGAGATGCCGTTCCTGCCCACTATTGGTTCATCAAGGGTTCGGTATATGTCTATGACCAGTATATCTCTGCCTATACGGGTGCACCAAACGCATACAGCGAAACGGTAGATATTCCGTTGACCATCACCGCTGCTTCTCATGGCACGATGAAGTTGCTCAACGTGATGCCAAACAAGTATGCTTATTATTCTACTCCTGAAACTTCAGGAACTCCTGGCACAAAAATTGGCAATGAACAGAAGATTATCATCAACGAAAAGGAGTATTACCTGAACGATCCTATCAACTACTGGGATTGGTACTTACTGACAGCTTCCGAGAAGGCTCTGTTTGTGGATGAAACCTACGTCACCATAGCTGACTGCAAATATAACAGTAGCGATACAGACATTATCCCTGCCGGTACGGTGATGCTGCCTTCTGAATATAAAGCTCTGAAGACTGCTCACCCACAAGTTTACCACGTAGAGAAGCAGGAAATGGTGGACTTCGACTTTGTATATCGCTCTTCGAACAACATGAGCCACGATACAGGTTACATGCTGACCTATAAGGTGAACAACCCAACAGATTGGAATACGTGGTACACCATGTTTGAGAGCGCTACTGCAGAAAAGAACCAAACGGGCGGTACTGGTTATGAAGACGGTCCTACCTATCATCTGAAGAACAACAGTCCAGGTGTCCTCGGACAGCGTGAGTATGTGGTGAGCAACCTCATTCCTCAGGATATTTACAACACTTACCAGACTATGAAGACGAATCATTCTTCTGCCATTCCAGATGGACAGGCAGAGTTTGAACAAGCATATATAGTCACAAAGGAATATACCAGTGATGTTGAACACTTGAATGTTGGTAGTACAGTATCTGCTACTCAGGCTGCTTCCATGGATGGCTACGTGGCTCCAGCTTATATCTGTACGAGCACCATCCAGCTCAGCAGAACAGAGTTCATCTATGTAGGCAACCGTATGACGGAGGAAGAGAAGAATGCATACAAAACCGCTTATCCTTCGTTGGCTGCAACAATCGAGTCGGATGTTGTTCCTGCATACTACTGTACGAAGGATGGCCTTTATGGTGGTAACTATTATGAGGCTAACAAGAACTATCGTGGACTCGAAGTTTGGAGTTCTATGTCTGAGACAGACCGCGAGAAATTCGAATTCAACTACGATGCACTCGACCTGCTCATCGACCCACGTTACAGTAAGAATGAAAGTGGTCAATACATATATCCTGAGGGACAGAAATACCAGTATGACTCTGCCGCAGGCACTAAAACGGCTGCAGAAGCCAATCCTGCTGGCTACTCTCTGGTGAAACCTGTCAACTACAGTGCTACCTATAATGGCAACGAAACCTCTACACATAATGGTATAACCCTTGAGCATAATAAGCAATATACACGTGAACAATACGAAAGTCTGCCTAACGAAAAGCGTCACTATACGCCTATCAACGTAAAGGAGGCTGGCAATGTATATGTTGTCAAGCAAGCTTTCCAAGTAGGTAACTCACCATACGCTGTAGGGACAATCATCTCATCAAACACGTATAGCAGCTTGGGCGAAACTGATAAGGAGAATTATATCACTACATTGACATTCACTGATGCTCATGTGAACAATACCTACTTCTACTGCCGCGAGGCATACACCATTGGCGAGAATACTGAGGGCGTCGCAGTGACCGGCGTGACCGGCATTAATGCTGCAGAAACTGGCACCTACAACAATGGAGCCAATGTTCCTGTGGGAGTCGTTATCGATGAAACCAATTACGGCGCATTACAAAACTGGCAGACCGACTTCACCATCCACGGTATCTCTCCAACGGAGACAAGTACGCTCTATGTATCACGTAGCTCTGACATCTTCGACCTCTCGAAGGAGAAGATTATCACCGTCATCTATCAGTATGACTATGAGGAGAGTGATGCTACGGGTGCTCACGTTACACCAGTCAGCGAGCGCCATGTGGTGAATATCCACGTCGTGTTCAAGAGTGGTATTCCTTACGTTGAGGAAATCAAGGCTCCACAGATTGTGCTGCCTGGTACCTTCATTGGTGTCCGTGAACCACACGTAACACCTGGTGCTTACGAAGTAACGGGTGGTGGATGGAAGCTCTTCGAGAAACAGTCGGATGCAGAGAGCCATATCAATGGTATTGAATACACGCCTACTGCCGACCCACTCTATTGGTATCAGAATGGTTACTATCTAGCTTACTATGCCAAGACCTATCTTGGTGAGACCTACTCCAACCACGTACAGGTGAGTGTGGCTAACTACCACGACCTGAAGAAGGTAATGGAAGATAAGGAACATCACTATTATGTTGACAACAGTCAAGTAAAGCGTAACAGTAAGATATATATCAATGATGCAACAGATGGTGTTAATCAGTTGAAGAATTTCTTCGACCTGAGTCTGCTTAACAATTCATCTGAGGGTGTAACCGATGGTGTGGTTACTGCCGATGGACCATTGAAAGGCAATTCCTTACTCGATGAACACGTCAAGGCGGCACAGAACCTGGAATTCATCCTGCATACGAACATCACCGTGCCTAGCGGTTCACCCACTTGGACCCCAATCGGCGACGCCACCAACTGCTTCGCAGGAAACTTCCACGGTGACGGCTACCACATCGATGGTCTCGACAACTCATTGTTCGGTCACCTCTGTGGTAATGTCTATAACCTCGGTGTAACAGGTTCATTCACCTCCGCAGGTATTGCCGATACAGGTGATGGTTATATAGAGAACTGTTGGATTAACACAAGTGCGACCAGCGGTTTCCCAGCTAATGTCAAAGCTGTCTTCGGTGATCCGAGTGATGATAGTGGCTATCAAATTGTCAACTGCTACTATCCAGAGGGTCTCGCATACAACACTACCGACAACGGACGAGGTATCGCCAAGCCAATGCCGGCAAGAGCCTTCTACAACGGAACGGTAGCCTACGACCTGAACGGATTCTACCTGTACAAGCGATATAACGACCAGAAGACCACGTCGGGTACAGCATATACCTATTATACTATTAAAGAAGACGACGGCACACTGGAACGTCATTACAATGGAGGTCACTATGTTGCGTCTCCCGTTCACTGTTCATCAGGTGTGACGAATGCCTATTTGTATGGTGGCTACGTTGAAGACCGCTATGGCGATGGTGACTATCGTTATGCCGACGGTGTGATACCTGAGAGTGTTGATGAACGTGAATATGCTGATACGGAAGGTAAGCTCCACTTCTACCCCATCTGGCCAGACGATTATCTCTACTTCGGACAGATGTTGACATACGGGTGGAACGACCAACGACCTCACGAGGACGTACCTTCAAGCATCATGAAGAACAGCGGTCGTCTGTTTACTACCGACGAGAGCAACCGCGTATATCGTGCGCCAGCTTACTATCAGTCGAAGGATATGGATGTAGCTCACTTCAACCCAACCGTAAACCTCGTAGCATACTCGAAGCCGAAGAGTGCAAGCGACAAGGACCTGAATCCTGCCTATCCGAATATGACGGCTATTGACTTCGCCGGCCATAACGATAACACATGGACCCTTGGCAGAACGTCCAGCGGTTCACCCGCTGTCGTAGATAAGTTCTACCAGCCGCTGCTCGATGATGACGGCCTTATCAGCATCACCAACCGTGACGAGACTCCGAACCTGTTGGTTTATGCGCCTGCTGAGGCATCCACAGAGGGTTATGCCAACAAGCAGACCTACGACGTGCTGACAGCCTACTTCACAGAGCCGGCATACGATGATTACTACAACGTCAGTGATCCATATCGCCGCGTGAATGTTGCAAATACAGGAACCGTCTTCGGACATCTGGTACAAAGCAACAAGAAGGCTACCAACGACCACCTGCTAGTTGACAAGAAGGATTTCAACTGTCCTATCAGCTACCAGTTTGCAAATGGAATGCGTATGTGGTATCAACGTACGCCTGACCTTTACGTAAGCCTCAACAAGGGCTGGGAAACTGTCAGCCTGCCATTCTCCGCAGAATTGGTATCTACACAGGACAAGGGTGAGATTACCCACTTCTACAGTGGCAGCACCACGACCAGCAGCGGTGCCAAGATTGGTCACGAATACTGGCTGCGCGAATACAAGGGCATCGGTACTGCGCCCAGCGGTTCACCCGCTGGTGTCATCGCCGCTACCTTCAACTATCCTGAGGCTGATGGCGATAAAAAGGATGTTAACAACACCTTCCTTTGGGATTACTACTACAGTAAGAATACACGGCAGGATGCCAACACGGATATCTACCAGCAATACTACGAGAATTCTCGCGAATATAACGCTTATCCGTTGCTGGCAACAGCGGAGCCATATATCATTGGCTTCCCAAGTAAGACATACTACGAGTTCGACCTCAGTGGTGAGTTTGTGGCAAGGAATACAGCTACACCTGCTCCTGATCAGCTCACGAAACAAATCATCAGCTTCGTATCTGAACCAGCCATTACGATTGGTATCAGCGACGACGAGTTGACAGCATCGGTTGTTGATGGATATACATTCCTGCCGAACTATATGACTAAGACCGTTGACGGTTACCTGATGAACAGCGAAGGCAACAGTTTCGACGTCACACCAACAGGTGGCAGCCCAACTGTACCATTCCGTCCGTACTTCATCGCAGGCGCACCAACACAGGCGGCACCAGCTAAGAATGCGGCACGCTCCATCATCTTCACAAGCAACGAGACAGCCTTCTCGTTCGAGTACGACAATGACCCAACAGAGGGTCAGATTGGAGATGGTTCGCTTCTCATCAGCGCTCTTCGTCATAAGATTACCGTTACCTCTTCACTGCTCCGTGAAGCAGATGTACGCATCGTTAACACAAGCGGTATAACAGTAGCAAACTTCACCATCCAGCCTGGCGAGACAATCGACACGAATATCGGTGCAGCCGGTGTCTATGTCGTCCGTGCCGACGGTGGTCGCATCCAAAAGAAATTCGCAATAAAATAAAAATATGAATACCACATACAGATATACGAATCGATTAACACAGCAGATAATAACAATATCTCGCCTCACTATAGCCCTCCTATTGCTCCTGACATTAGGAAGCGGAAAGGCGTGGGGACAAAGCCCTGTTGAAATAACGACTGATACTAATGGGAATGGTACCATCGAAGATAACGAGAAGAAATTCTATCTGATTCAGACCAATGCGTTCCCGAGTTTCTATATCGCGCCCCAGGATAATAACAACATTACCACCAATAATATCCTTGGTAACTATATGCTGTGGTATTTCCTGGATGCAGGTGTTGAAGATGGAACTCAATATTACTATATCGTCAACAAGAGCACGGAGAAATACATATGTAACACTAGTGACCGTTTAATTAAAATTGTATCCTTGTCTGATGACAACAAGGAAAAATGCAAGTTCAAACTCGTTGTAAACAACAATGGTGGTACAACAGACTTTTATAATATTAATGTAAAAGGAAGAACTGATTTTTATGGCTTGAACAAGCAAAGTGGCAGTGAGGCCATTACCAACCCCATCAGATTGACCAATACCCAGTATATCAATGATACCAACTCCAAGTGGAAGTTCGTACCCTTTAACGGAACCTTTACATACCCAACCCCTCCTTTTACGCCTTCAACTGATTCGGACAAACATTATTACGAAATACACAATATCCAGAAAGACACGTATTATGCCGCAACAGACGCTACGCCCGATAAGGTGATCTTTACCAATCAGGCAAATGAAAGCAGGGCATGGTATTTCAAAGAAGCCTCCTCCGATTCTTGGTATAAGTACTATTACATTATCAACCCTGCAACAGGGGGTAAATACATGTATTATAACGGTACTGCCGACAATACAGGTAACCAAACAAAAGCAATTGATGTAAAAGCGTATGATTCAGTAAACGAAGAACGTTATCAGTTTGTTGTGGTGCAGGCAGCAAGAGGTGATGGAGCTGGCCGTGTAACGTGTTATGCTATTATACCAAAATTGCTCATCGATAATTTATGGACAAGCAGCAGCCTCGGTTATGCGCAAGCAAGCATTACCAATGGTCTGAATATGGGTATCATCAATAGTAGAGGCGCAACCAATGGTGCTCATTGGGAATTTAAAACTACAACTTTTAGCACCGTATGTGACCACCCTGTTATTGCCTTCGACCGAACCACAGGAAAAGCATCTATAACCACGTCAACCTTATTGCCATCCATCTATTATACCACAGATGGAACAACACCTTCATCCACTAACGGCACATTGTATAGTGGCCCCTTTGCCTTGACTGAGCAGACCACTGTCAAAGCCATTGTTACTAAAGAAGGATATACTGATTCAGAGGTGACAACATCACTTATCGACAAAGTAGCGACTCCCACTATCCAGCAGGTAACGGGTACTCATAATATTTCCATCACAACAACAACCCCTGGTGCAACCATTTATTATACGACCGATGGCACTACTCCGACCACCTCGTCAACACTATACACTGGTGCATCAGAGGAATTGGGAGGTAAACTCATTAAAGCAATAGCTGTTAAGGACGGCATGATCAATTCTGAAATCGGTGAGGGTGAGATAGACGTAAAGTGTGCCACACCAGTGATCAGTTTTAACAACGTTACCTCGATGGTCTCTATTACCTGTGGAACAGAAGGGAGCACTATACACTACACTATTGATAACAGCGAACCTACTTCCACGAGTACTGCATACAGTGGTCCGTTCTCTGTTACCAGTCCCACGACGGTGAAAGCAATTGCCACCCATACGACAGAAGATCCTTCCGATGTAGCAGAGTTAGTCATTTTACAGGTGGCCACACCAACCATCCAGAACAACGGCAGCAACGCTATATCCATTACAACGGCAACCGTTGGTGCAACCATTTACTATACTACTGATGGTAGCACTCCGACTACATCGAGTACTGAATACACGGTGCCATTGACTGAGAACATCAGCGGTGTCATCATCAAGGCCATCGCTGTTAAGGAAGGTATGATTACCTCTACTGTGGTTAGTAATGCGGTGACATTGCAATGTGCGACACCAGTCATTGCACGTAGCGGTAACGACGGCTTTACCATCAGTTGTCCGTTCCCAATTTCGGGTGTCACCATTTACTATACTACCGATGGCACTACTCCCACTACTTCAAGTAGCAGTATCAGTTCTGGCGGTATCGTATCGAGTACACTACCCGTTACCGTCAATGCGATGGCTGTTGCTGCTAACTATGACAACTCAGACGTATCCACCGCCACCCTGAAACAAGGCATGGATGGCGAAGGCACTGTAGGAAATCCTTATACCATCAAGTACCAAGTTGACGTGGAGGATTTCATTGATCATGTCAATACAACGGAGGGAGCCTCATTACATTATAAGGTTATCGCCACCGCTCCTCTCGACTTCAGTAGTGCAGATCCCATCACCCAAGCCTTCAGCGGTACGTTCGATGGTGGCGCGCAGCCCATCACGGGTCTCACCCATCCCCTCTTCAACACTGTCGATGGTGGCGTAGTGAAAAATGTCACCCTCCAGAATGTTTCTATCAGCAGTTCTGATGAATATGTGGGTGCTATCGCCGGCATCGCTCAGGGCTATAGTCGCATTTACAACTGTGGTATCCTGCCTAACGATGCCACGTTCCCAGAGGGCACACATCCCACTGTCACTACAACTGGCAATTGCGCCGGTGGTATTGTGGGTAAGCTGGATGGAGATTCTCGCGTCATCAATTGCTACAGCTATGCAGATGTCAGCGCTTCCACATACGCTGCAGGCATTGTAGGACAGAACACCTTCGCGTCAACCGCAGAGGTATCAGGTGGAAAATATACCAAACTCAAGACGGCTGTCGTCAACTGCATGTTCTATGGTAACATCACAGGTGGCTCAAACCAGTATGGTGTCTATGGCGGTGAACTTATTACCAATGCTGCCGCTACAGGTATCAGCAGTTATAACTACTACAGAAACGGCTCTACCTTCACTACTGGTGAGCCCACAGCCTACAACTGCTCGTTCCCTGCCGATGAGCGCTATCTCACCCAGGTTGAGTTCCATCGCAGCCTGTTGAACAGCAACCGTGAACTCTGCGGCTGGTGGGTAGGTTCCGACGTGGCGCCAAGCACTTTGACTACCACTGAGGTACAGGCTATTCCCAAAGATGCCTCACTGATGTATAAGTGGGTGGTTGACCCCAATCTTGCTCCTTACCCAATACTGAAGCCTTTCGGCAAATATCCCTCTATTATCAATACCAATACGGGAACCCCTTGGTTTGACCGTAACACAGCCAATCCATTCGAGGGAAAGCAACTCGGAACGCTTTCAGTCATTATCAAGTCGGGCGGCTCTGCTTCTGACCAGCATCTGAACATCCCCATCACCGACATGGACTCCCTGCACTACGATTTCGGCTATCGCAAGGTGCAGTTGCCCTATTACAACACCGTATTCGGTAACCCCGACGGCGCTACATGGCAGGAAAAATATGCCGGCAACTACACCGACCAGGTGGTGACAGGTTGGAAGATAACCAATGTCAGTGGCGGCACACAAGGCTCATTTGTCGCACACTGGCAGGACGGCTATAATTTTGCCGACCGTAAATGCACGAATAAGGACCTCTACAGTGTTTCAGGCCGTGTCTTTGCGCAAGGCGGCTACTATTATGTTCCTGACGATGTTACGGAGATCACCATCGAGGCTTATTGGGGTAAAGCCATCTATGTGAGAAATAATGGTGGCTACTATGACAGAGTCAATGTTACCTCAGGTAATACTGGGGATGCTTTTGCTCCCACTGGCACACGCGATAATAATGTTAATGGTGCCACTATTCAGACCACATCAATAAAGGAAACACTTACTGCTGCTAATATCGATGCGAAAAAGACAGTCTATGACTATGCGCTTGTTCTGGTCGGTAATGTGCAGGAATCTGTTGGCAAAAGTGATGTTGTACATAAAACTCAAGACACTCGCGGTTTCACCATCATGAGTGTGGACCTTGACTTCGACGAAGAACCTGACTATTGCCTCGAATGGCAACTCGGTGAAAATATGACACGTCAGGTTATCGCCCCCATACGCTTTGATTTCCTCCCCGTAGTGGAGTTGGGTATTGCGGGCAAGCTGCATAATTCAAAAAATTTCTACTCCCTTGGCTGCTACCGTTCCAAAGGACATTTCGAGGTCACTGAGACTGCCTTTATCCGCTTCGGACAGTTTGAATTTGAACTTGAGACACGTGACGAAGGTCCTATTATTCTCAATGGCGGTATCTATGACCAATACTGTCGTGGCCGTAATAAAGAGACCAATCAACATATCAATTACGTCATCCTCGGTGGCCATATTGTTATGCCTTCATTCACTCCTGGCGCCCATGTCAATGGCAGTGCCACATACCAAACACGTCATTGTGCTGTCAATGTTCTCGGTGGTGACTTCACTAGTTTCTACCTTACTGGTGGATACAATGAGAAAATCAAACCCTTTGAAGACAACCCCCACTGTTATATCGATGGCGGTCGCTTTGGCACGATAGCCGCTGCTTATAAGGAGGGTATCTGGGGTGATGTCACCTGGCGCATCAACCATGCGCTCATTGGCGAGTTCTATGGTGGCGGCGTCATGGCCCAGGCTACTGGCGATACTTATAAGATAGTGAAAGGCAGCATTGATGTGGTCATCAACAACAGTATCGTGGGCAAATACTGCGGCGGTCCTAAGTTCGGTGATATGATATCTGGTAAGACCGTTACCACCAATGCCACAGGTACCACCTTTAACCAATACTTTGGAGCCGGCAACGGCGGAACCAACTATGTGCAGTATGCCAATACCGATGGTACGGGAGATCCCATCACCGATTGGAGTAGCACTATCAACTCTAATTATACCCCTGGAAAGTACCGCAATAAGGATCAGGGCTATCATGCCGACTATGACATTGAAGTAATCAATTATTCTACTGGTGACGGGAATGGTAAATTTGTTAACCGTAGCTACTACTACTCTGCCCAGTTTGCCACCACCAATACCGGCAACGTCACGAGCACTTTGACAGACTGTACCATCAATACCAATTTCTATGGTGGTGGTTTCCTTGGTGGTGTCACGGGCAACGTCACCTCCACACTTAACAATTGTACGGTAAAAGGTGCGGTCTTTGGAGCGGGCTATTCAGCTTCTGCGGGTACAGTTGATATCCACAACGTGGACAAGATTCCACCTGTACCAAACACTTACACTGGTATGATTAAACCGCAGTCTGGCGGAACGTTCACCACATACGAATGGACGAACAATAAGACCTTTGGCTCAAAAACACTGAGTACTGGAAGTCCGACTATTTCAAACCCCAATGGTGACGGGATAAACTATATATACACAGAGGTATCTCTTAACAACTTGGGAACTGTCAGCGGTAATGTCATACTCACCATCAACGGCACGACGACCGTTGGTAAGAGCGTATATGGCGGTGGTGAGGAATCTGGCGTTGGAGGTAATACCAAAGTAAATGTTACAAGCGGTACCATTGGTGTAGAAGGTCAGGGTGGTGCTGAATATGGTAACGTGTATGGCGGCGGAAAGGGAAAGACTGGCGATAAAGATGCAGGATCAGTGAAGGGTAATACAAATATCAACATCAGTCAGGCATCAGCCGAAGAACCTACAACTATCTACCATAATGTCTACGGCGGCGGTGCCTACGGCTCCGTGGGTACGTTTACATACGATGGCACATCGGGTATGCCTACGGCTTTAGCAACAGCCAATACGGGTGTTTGTACGGTTACCATTACTGGTGGTACGATTGGCTGGAATGGAAAGGAGAATGGTATGGTATTCGGCTCGTCACGTGGTGATGTGGCAACACCAGAAGGGACTCCTGCCGTTGACCCCAACGACTATTTGGCATGGGTATATAACACGCAAGTGAATATTGGTACAGAGAATGCTACTACAGGTCCTACCATCAAAGGTTCTGTCTATGGCAGTGGTGAGAATGGTCATACCTTCGACAATACGGTGCTTAATATCAACAGCGGCATCATCGGTATTACAACAGGTTCTCCTATTACAGATAATAATGGTACACCAGAAGACACATCTGACGACGTCTCTTATACTGGTGCCAGCTATCCCTATCGCGGCAACGTCTATGGTGGTGGTTGCGGTACGGATATGTACGACTCCGACGATGACGGAATAAAAGACAAATATAACCCGCTGGCCGGTATCGTACAGGGTACTTCCACTATCAACATTACTGGTGGGCAGGTAGTGCACAATGTCTATGGCGCTGGAGCAATGGGTTCTGTGGGCGGCGGTGCTGATGACACAAGCGGAAAGACTACCATTAACATCACTGGTGGTCGTATCGGCTATGATGGCGACGGAAATGGTCACGTGTTTGGCGCTGCCCGCGGTGAGTTTGGCATTAGTACGGCTACGTCAGGTCTCGCTAACGTCAAGGAGACAGAAGTGAACATCAATTATGCGACGACACCTGCAGCTGATGATGATGAAAAAACAAAACAGCTCATCGCCGGCTCTGTATTTGGCGGTGGTGAAGCAGGTACGGTCAAGGGCAGTGTAACTGTCAAAATGACTGGTGGTCTGATTTTGAAGGATATTTATGGCGGTGGCGCCTTGGCTGATACCCAGACCAGCAACTGGGATGCTACTACTAGTAACTGGGCTACAGGCAAGACTTCTGCAAGTGCCACAACGACCGTTCGCCTGACAGGAGGCAATATCCTTGGCGAAGCCTACGGCGGTGGACTGGGAGAAACCGGCAAGCCTGCCTATGTTTATGGTGATGTGCTGTTAGACTTGAACGGCACGACAACATCGGGCGAAACAGGCACAGTCATCGCTGAAAGTGCAAGAGGATGTGCTGTCAACGAAGTCTTTGGTTGCAATAATGCTGCCGGTACGCCTATGGGCGATGTACTGGTGCATGTCTATGCTACCCAGAATAAGGAAAAGACACAGATTGCCAACACTGAAGGCGATACTCCGGTGACGGATGCTAAAGTCTTAGGCACCTACGACGTGAAAGCTGTCTATGGCGGTGGAAACTTGGCTGCCTACGAACCTGCTGGTGGCAAGAATACCACTTATTCAACCAAGGTCATCATCGATGGTTGCGGACTGACGAGTATCAAACAGGTGTATGGTGGTGGTAATGCAGCATCAACACCAGCGACCAACGTTACCGTCAATGGTACTTTCGAAATTGAAGAGTTGTTTGGTGGCGGTAATGGTAAGGACGATCTGCCTGACGGAAGACCAAACCCTGGTGCTAATGTAGGATATAAGAACTATACGATTTACGAGGAAGATGGAGACAACTGGGTCATGAAGGATGATCCAAATTATGACACGAAAGAAGAACGAACCGCAGAAGGCAGTAGTATCATCTATGGCTCTGGACAGGCTTCCGTAAATGTCTTTGGTGGTAAGATTCATCGTGTCTTTGGTGGTTCAAACACCAAGGGTAATGTGCGCAAGACTGCTGTCACATTGCTGGAAGAAAACGGAGGTTGTGAGTTCTGTGTAGATGAGGCCTACGGTGGTGGTAAGAGTGCGCCGATGGATGCTGAGGCCAAACTGCTGATGGCATGTATTCCGGGCCTGAAGGCTGCCTATGGTGGTGCTGAGGCTGCTGCTATTAAGGGTAATGTCACGTTGAATATCACCAACGGTACTTTCGACCGTGTGTTTGGTGGTAATAACCTCAGTGGTACAATTGATGGTTCCATCACCATAAATATTGAAGAGATTGGTTGTCGTCCTATCAAGATTGGTGAGCTCTATGGTGGTGGTAACCAGGCAGGCTACTCCGTTTATGGCTACGACAGCGATGGCAAGCCCATTGAAACAGGCACTACCCCACTCTACAAAGACCCACAGGTCAATGCTATGTCGTTTACCAGTATCGGCAACATCTTCGGTGGTGGCTATGGTAGCGGTGCAACGATGGTGGGTAATCCCACGGTGAACGTCAATGTGGCCTACGGCGATTATTACAACGATGACAAGTCTATTGTCGGTGAGAACGTAAAGATTGATACCTATCCGATACCATCACATGCCAAGGGTAAGATTGGAGCCATCAACAATGTCTTCGGTGGTGGCAATGCGGCCAAGGTCATCGGTAACACAACTGTCAACATCGGTAAACTGTCAGATGTCTATATTGTGAAAAATATTACCACTGGATCTTCTGTATCGGGCTATTATACTCGAGACAGTCAAGGTGAATATCATGAAGCTTCAGGTACTGCCTCGGCAGACGTTACCTACTACGAGAAGAAACCTGTTATCGGTGCCGACATCCGAGGCAATGTATATGGCGGTGGTAACAAGGCTGAGGTAACGGGTGATGCGAAGGTACAGATTGGCAAAAAGGTCGTTCCGACCCCATCTCCAGAGCCATAATCGCAGTTTCACTTGATAACCCTATACATAGAGTTTTCAGTATTTAACCTACACTCTACAGACAGCCGATAAACTCTGGGTTTGTCGGCTGTTTCATGCTACAGAATACTACACATATCTTACATTCACAAATGATAAAATCACGATGATATTTCATATTTTTTGATGCTATTTTGTGGTATTATACCGTTTTCTGACAAAAGAGGCTCTTTTGATCAGTAAAAGAGGCTCCGTTGGTGACCAAAAGAGGCTCTTTTGGAGGGTAAAAGAGCCTCTTTCAGAGACCAGTGTACTTAAAACGTACGATTTTGTAGGATATTTTTACAAAGTAAAGTTATATCTACTTGATAATCAATAACTTACAAACATATATGTAAGGTGTAGGATTTTATTTCAAAATCCCAGGATGCAGGATCCCAAAAACTTGTTTATAGAAGATTCCGACATTTTTTTGTCGAACTCACGTTATTTTAGAAAAAATGATGTAACTTTGCACCTTATAACAAGAAGGAGTAATATGTCGACAGAAATAACAGAACAACAGTTTAAGGACGTGATGGCGGAATGTCGGACGTTGTTTGAAAAGAAACTGCACGACTATGGTGCATCATGGCGCATCCTGCGTCCGTCGTCACTGACCGACCAGCTGTTTATCAAGGCGAAGCGCATCCGTTCGCTGGAGATCAAGAAGGAATCGCTGGTGGGCGAAGGCATCCGTCCGGAGTTCATCGCGCTGATCAACTACGGCATCGTAGGACTGATACAGTTAGAGCGCGGCTATGTCGATAAGGTGGATATGTCGGCAAAAGAGGCGATGGCACTCTACGACCAACATGCCCGCGAGGCGCTGGAACTGATGCTGAAGAAGAACCACGACTACGACGAGGCGTGGCGCTCGATGCGTGTAAGTTCCTATACCGACTTCATCCTGACGAAGATTCAGCGTGTGAAGGAGATTGAGGACCTGGCTGGCGAGACACTCGTGAGCGAGGGCATCGATTCCAACTACATGGATATCATCAACTACTCGGTGTTTGGAGCGATAAAAACCCACCCTTAACCCTCCCGAAGGGAGGGAACTCGTAACACGAGAACAAAACGAAACGCGTGAAAAAAGTATTAGTTAACATCTGTCGATTCGTCTTAGCGGTAACGCTGATTTTCTCAGGGTACGTGAAAGCTGTGGACCCATCGGGTACGCAGTACAAGATAGAAGACTACATGGAGGCGGTGGGACTGGCCGGACTCCTACCCGACTGGCTGACAATGACGATGTCGGTAGGTCTGTGCGCATTGGAGTTCTGTCTGGGTATCTTCCTGCTGTTTGCTATTCAGCGCCGTGTATCGTCGCGGATAGCGACAGGACTGATGGCTTTCATGACGCTCATCACGCTGTGGTTGGCACTGTGGAACCCTATCTCTGATTGCGGATGCTTTGGCGATGCTATCACACTGACCAACTGGCAAACGTTCGGCAAGAATGCCATTTTGCTGACTTGTGCCATCGTGGTGGTGAGAAACCCGATGATGATGATGCGGTTTATCTCAAGGACCAACCAGTGGATTGTCATCAACTTCACGGTGGTATTCATCCTCCTGACAAGCCTGTGGAGCCTGTACGACCTACCGCAGTTCGACTTCCGCCCCTATCACATCGGAGCCGACATCAAAAAGGGTATGGAGATTCCAGAAGGAGAAAAGCAACCACAGTTTGAAACCACATTCATCCTGGAGAAGAACGGAGAGCAGAAGGAATTTACCCTGAACGACTATCCAGACTCCACATGGACGTTCATCGACTCAAAGACCGTGCAAACGGAAGAGGGTTATGTGCCACCCATCCACGACTTCTCACTGACAGAGCAGGAGACGGGTGACGATATCACAGAAGAGGTGCTGACCGATACAGGATACACGTTCCTGCTGGTGGCACCCTACTTGGAGAAAGCCGACGACTCCTGTTTCGGAGAAATCGACCAGATATATGAATATGCTGAAGACAATGGACTGCCATTCTACTGTGTGACAGCAAGTTCCGACAAGAGCATCAACAAATGGCGCGACCTGACGGGTGCGGAATATCCTTTCTGCCGAGCCGACGGGACGACACTGAAGACGATTATCCGAAGCAATCCCGGACTGGTGCTGCTGAAAAAAGGAACAGTTATTCGGAAATGGAGTCACCACTTCCTGCCCGACTTACAGACAGAAGGCATACGGGCATTGCAGATGCCGGAAGACTCGGTGCCAGGAAAGATTCTGCGCATCATACTGTGGTTTATCCTGCCGCTGCTCGTCCTGACGGTCGCCGACCGCCTCTGGGCTTGGACGCGATTTGTGAAGAGGAAAAGACCTGTTCAAGGAGTTCAAGGAGTTCAGGGAGTTCAGGGAGTTCAGGGAGTTCAAGGAGTTCAGGGAGTTCAAGAAGTTCAAGAAGTTCAAGGAGTTCAGGGAGTTCAAGAAGACAATTATATAAATTCTGTTTAATAAATTAAAAGGTAATGAGAAAGAAAATTGTAGCAGGAAATTGGAAAATGAACATGAACCTGCAAGAAGGAATCGCTCTGGCAAAAGAGCTGAACGAAATGCTTGTCAACGACCGCCCCAACTGTGAGGTTGTCATCTGCACACCTTTCATCCACTTGGCTTCTGTAGCCCAGTTGGTTGATGAAAATGTCATCAAGGTAGGTGCTGAAAACTGTGCCGACAAAGAAAAAGGTGCGTTCACAGGAGAGGTTAGCGCAGAGATGGTGAAATCAACGGGTGCACAGTATGTGATCCTTGGTCACTCTGAGCGTCGTGCTTACCAGAAAGAAACCTACGAAATGTTGGAAGAGAAAGTGAAGTTGGCCATCAAGAACGGTCTGAAGGTTATCTTCTGCGTAGGAGAAGTACTGGAAGAGCGTGAAGCCAACATTCAGAACAAATGTGTGAAAGCCGCAATGGATGGTAGCGTGATGAACCTTAGTGAAGAAGAGTTCCGCAACATCACCATCGCCTACGAACCCGTATGGGCAATCGGTACAGGTAAGACAGCTACTGCAGAGCAGGCTCAGGAGATGCATGCCTTCATCCGTAGCGTCATCGCTGAGAAATACGGACAGGCTGTTGCCGACGACACCACGATCCTCTATGGCGGAAGCTGTAATGCAAAGAATGCAGCAGAGCTGTTTGCCAACCCTGATATCGACGGTGGACTGATTGGCGGTGCTTCATTGAAAGCTGCCGACTTCAAGTGCATTATCGATGCAAGAGGATAAAGAGAAATGAGAACGAAGAGAACGGGAGAAAGGAGAGAAAATAACATTCCCTAAACTTCCTAATCTCCTTAAACTCTCTAAATTCCCTAAACGACCAAACGACTAACCCCCCAAACGACTAATAAATATGAAACAATTCGTTGCTATCTTGTCATTCGTCTTCTTAGGACTGACAGGTGCTCAGGCGCAAACCTTTCTGGAAGACATCCAGAAGCAGGAAGCGGGTCAAGGAACCGTTACCATCAAGGAAAGTTCCGACATCGACGACCTTGTAAACGGTAAAACACCTATCAACGTGGCTCCACCGAAAGAAAACAAGGTGCAGACACAGGCCAAGGTGGAAGTGCCCCACAAGGACAATGTTTCCAAGGACAAAGACAATGTTACCAAGGAAAAAGACAATGCTTCCAAGGAAAAGGACGATGCTGTCAAAAACAATGAGACGAAGGATAAGCGTATCGTCAAGAAAAAGGTTGAGGAACCAACCGAGACCGACGAGAACGCTCCTACCATCGCCCGCAAGAAAATCGTCAAGGGTGGCAAGAAAGTCAACGGCTTCCGTGTACAGGTATGTACGGGAGATAATACTCGTGAGGGAAAACAGAAAGCACAGACAGCAGGACAGCGGGTAAAAGCCAAATACCCCAGCCTGCCTGTCTATGTGCATTTCGTCACCCCACGCTGGATTTGTCAGGTAGGCAATTTCAGCGAGCGCAAGGATGCCGAGAAGGTGCTTAGCGGCATCAGGGGTATGGGCTACACGGGTGCTTGCATCGTGGCAGGAAAAATAACGGTTAGCAACTAAGTAAACTTGGAGTTCCTTGAGAACATCGTTCGAAAAAACTTGTAAACCTGTAAACTTGTAAACTTGTAAAATGAATCCGGAAACTGAATTTCGCGAAGGACTCGACGAACTCGCGGCACATTATAAAAGCATACTCCAGCTGTTAGGAGAAGACACAGAGCGCGAAGGACTGCTCAAGACGCCGATGCGCGTGGCGAAAGCTATGCAGATACTCACTCGTGGCTATACGCAAGACCCGCACAAGGTGCTGACCGATGCCCTCTTTGAAGAGAAATACAACCAGATGGTTATCGTCAAAGACATCGATTTCTTCTCGATGTGCGAGCACCACATGATTCCATTCTATGGCAAGGCACACGTGGCCTACATCCCCAACGGCTACATCACTGGCCTGAGCAAGATTGCACGCGTGGTGGATATCTACAGTCACCGCCTGCAAGTGCAGGAACGCCTGACGCAGCAGATCAAGGACTGCATCCAGCAGACCCTGAAACCTCTGGGTGTGATGGTGGTGATCGAAGCCAAGCACATGTGCATGCAGATGCGAGGCGTAGAGAAACAGAATGCCATCACCACGACAAGCGACTTCAGCGGTGCCTTCAACCAGGCCAAGACCCGCGAGGAGTTCATGAATCTGCTGCGCGGCGAATCAAAGAGAATTTAAGAATCGACGACATAACGACATATCGTCATGTCGTCATAACGAAAATAATAACTAAAAACAATGAAAACAATCAAGTACTACATGCTGTTTGCCGTATGTTTGTTGGCAACAGGACTGTTCACCTCATGCGACAGCAGCGACGATAACGAACTGGAAGCCAGAAACCTGACTGACGCAGAGAAAGCCCTTTACAAACAAGCCATCAACGGCAATTATTCCGGCTACCTTGTTTATTTGCAGGCAAATGACCTCGAAAATGTGTTGGAGGAAAAGAGTCTGCCAGCCACATGGAATGTAAACGCCGCAAATATGCAACTGACCATTACCAACTTCCCCTTGGAAGCCATCGCCAACGTGACGCGCCATCTGGATTTGAAGGAGCTGTTGGAAAAGGCCGATCCTGTTAATATGACAGCCAAGGTGGATCTGGTAGATCCGGAATACGCGGTGTATATCGACCAAGGTCTCTATCGCTATTACGTGACACCCGAAAGCATGAAGTTCACGGTGGACGGCAAAGAGGTAACCATCAACTTCTGGGTGGTATTGAACTATCTGGGCACACGCTACGAGAGTATTGCAACGGTTTACAACAAAGCCTTCACGCTGCCCGTTCTGGTTCGTGACGTACAAGTTGACTACAACGACTATACCATCGACGAACTGATGTATCTCACCAACGACTATACCCCGAAAACTACGGAAGAAGAAAAATAAGCTTATGAAGTTTATCTCTTGGAATGTAAACGGCTTACGCGCTTGCGCAGGAAAAGGTTTTGAGGACACATTCAAGACCCTTGATGCCGATTTCTTCTGTCTGCAGGAAACGAAGATGCAGGCCGGACAGCTCGACCTACAGTTCCCTGGCTATGAGTCGTATTGGAACTATGCCGACAAAAAAGGCTATTCCGGCACTGCTATCTACACCAGGCACAAGCCGCTGAACGTGACCTACGGCATGGGCATCGACGAGCACGACCACGAAGGACGTATCGTCACACTGGAGATGGAAGACTTCTTCCTCGTCTGCGTCTATGTACCCAACTCACAGGACGGATTGAAACGCCTCGACTACCGCATGCAATGGGAAGACGATTTCCGTACGTATCTGCTGAAACTGGATGCCGTAAAACCCGTGATTGTCTGTGGCGACCTGAATGTGGCCCACGAAGAGATTGACCTGAAAAATCCGAAGACCAATCGCAAAAACGCCGGTTTCACCGATGAGGAGCGCGAGAAGTTTACCATCCTGCTCAACAGTGGTTTTACCGATACCTTCCGTACGCTCTATCCAGACCAGGTGACGTATTCATGGTGGTCATACCGTTTCCAGGCCAGACAGAAGAACGCAGGGTGGCGCATCGACTACTTCGTGGTGTCCAACCGTCTGATGGAACGTGTGAAAGATGCTAGCATCCACACCGAAATCCTCGGCAGCGACCATTGTCCGGTGGAACTGGTTCTCAAAAAAGACCTCTGACGAGAACGAAGAGAACGAGAGAAAGAGGGAAAGGCTCCCACACTCTCTTATATAGCATTCCCATTAACCCCATCAAGCCCATAAATCCCATCTAAATGTCCCCTCGCCTCAAAACCCTGCTATTGCTGACGACAGCCCTCATTGCCGTCGTTGCCTATGCGCTGAGTCCTATTGAACTCGGTACAGAACCGTTTGAGGTAAAGAAAATCAGTTTGAAGGCTTTGGAGGCGAAACCGAAGGTGGATTCCGTGCAGATCAAGAAGGAGGCTGAGGAAAAGAAAAAGAAGCAGCAAACGCCTGATACCTGCAAACAAACCTTCCTGTTTATCGGCGACTCTATGTTGGAGGGGTTGACACACCGCTTCGACGACTATGCCGGCTTCAACGGACATACGCTGCACACGGTTATCTGGTACAGCTCCAGCTCTGAGAAATGGGGCACGACCAAGACATTGGAGCATTACATCGCACAATACCATCCCACATTCATCGTCGTCTGTCTGTGCAGCAACGAACTGTTTGTACGCGATTTGGACAAACGAGACCAGTATATCCAGTCGATTGTCAAGAAGATTGGCAACATCCCGTTTGTATGGATCAGTCCTCCCAACTGGAAAGAAGATACGGGTATCAACGAACTGATTGTGAAGCATGTGGGTAAAGACCGTTATTTCGACAGCACTCATCTTACGTTAGCACGCAAGAAAGACCACGCCCACCCTACGCCCAAGGCAGCAGCTGAGTGGTTCGATTTAGTGGCTAAATGGATGATGAGCAAGGAAACAGACCACCCCATCATCATGAAGGTGCCCGATAAGGACTATAAAGCTGCAAGCGTAGATATCCTGCAGCCCGACAATCCTGGATATTGAGACCCCACCCCACAGACCCCACAAGACCCCACCCCATCCCCTCCCAAGGGAGGGGCTACCAGAAACCCCATCAAGCCCATCAAAACCCATTAACCCCAACGGCAGACAATGTTGAATATCCTCAACCATCTTTCCGCAACTATCAGCCTCCCCTCCCTTTGGGAGGGGCTGGGGGTGGGCTTTATTTCCCAAGACAAAGCATGGTCGTTATGTACTGTACCATTCATGGTAGCGTTCATTGTGTTCTTTGCCATATACCTGTTGGTTTGTCGTACGCGAAAGGCCGTGATGATGGGTTATGTCATCGCGTTCAGTTTGTTCTTCGCCTATAAAGCCAACGGCATCCTGATGCTGCTGTTGCCCGCTACGGCTGTCATCACCTGGTGGTTAACGAAGAAGATGACTGCCTATGAGGGTTGGAAACGCAAGCTGTGGCTAACGCTGATTATCCTGCTGACGCTTGCACCTCTTATCTATTATAAGTATGCCAACTTCCTGCTGACAACCATCAATGCTATTTTTGCCGGCAACTTCGCCCTGCTGGATATCTTCCTGCCCATCGGCATCTCGTTTTATACCTTCCAAGCCATCAGCTACAGCGTCGATGTCTATAAGAGGAAGTTCACGATGGAGACCAGTCTGTTGGAATACTGCTTCTACCTGACGTTCTTTCCGCTCCTCATGGCAGGCCCCATCACAAGAGCCGAGGTGCTGATACCGCAGCTGAAAGAAGAACCCAGCAAAGACAAGGAACTGGTGTATGGCGGCTTGTGGCTCATCATTGTGGGCTTACTGAAGAAAGCCCTCATCGCCGACTACATCGCACAATACAACAATTGGATTTTTGACGACCCCACGACCTACAGCGGTTTCGAGAACCTCATGGGCGTCTTCGGCTATACGCTGCAGATATACTGCGACTTCTCCGGCTACAGCGATATGAGCATCGGTCTGGCTGCCGTGATGGGATTCCAACTGAAAGAAAACTTCAACTTCCCTTATCAGTCGCTCAACATGACAGAGTTCTGGCGCCGCTGGCACATCGCCTTATCCACTTGGTTCCGCGACTATGTGTATATTCCGTTGGGCGGCAACAGGAAAGGTAAGTTCCGTACCTATCTGAACAGTATGATTACGATGCTGGTATCTGGATTATGGCATGGGGCTTCGTGGATGTTTGTCTTGTGGGGAGCCATTCATGGTGTCGGTCTCGTTATTCACAAAGCCTGCAAGTCCTGGCTCGACCGCATCCCCAACACCATCCCTGTTCGATTCATCGCATGGCTCATCACGTTTACCTATGTAGGTTTCGCATGGATCTTCTTCCGCGCACCCAATCTCGACAATGCCTATGCTGTCATCAACCAGATTGGCACTGACTTCAGTTGGGACTATCTCGTGCCGTTTATCAAGGCGCGCCCCATGTGGTCAGTCTTCGTGTTCTTAGGACTGTGGCTGCACACCATCCGCAGCCATGATTACAAATGGATGCAGCATCTGTTCATCAAGGCCCCATGGATTGTCAAACTGATCATCTTCCTGATTGTCATGCAGTTGGTCATCAACTTCCGACAAGACAACGTACAGCCGTTTATCTATGCACAATTCTGACCCTCCCCCCACCCCTCCCAAAGGGAGGGGCTTCCCATAAACCCCATAAAACCCATTAAGCCTATAAACCCCATCAAATATGAAAAGAATACTAATATCACTGCTAGTTGTTTTCGCCTGCACCCTTACGCTGCAGGCCAAAGAGTATAATTGGATCAAAGCCAACGACGACCGATACGTCTATGTGGGACGCATCAGTTTTGCCCGTCCGGAAGCACCCACATGGGACTATCCCGGTGCACAGATCCATTGTGTGTTCACAGGCACCTCCGCGCGTATGCTGACGAAAGCCAACAGCGGTTATTTTATGATTACACTCGACAACGAGGAACCCTTCAAGGTGGAGTCAACGCCTACCGACTCGCTCGTGCTGATAGCCGAGAACCTGACAGATAAATCCCACCGTCTGACCATCACCTATTGCATGGAAGGACTGTTGCGCCATCCTGTGTTCTACGGTCTCTATCTCGATCCAGAAGCAACCTTAGGTCAACGGCCGAAGCTGCCCACACGCAAGATTGAGTTCATTGGCAACTCCATCACCTGTGCCTATGGTATCGAGGGTGACGGCAGCGAGAAAAAGTTCTCCTACAGTCAGCAAAACATCTATTACGGCTATGCCGCCCGTACAGCCCGTGCGTTGAATGCCCAATACCAGCTCGTCTCGCGCTCCGGCATCGGTGTCTATCGCAACAGCAACGGCAATATCAACGGCGACAATTCGGTGATGCCCGCCTATTATCCCTACACCTTGTTTAAACGGAGTGGCGAACGCTGGGATTTCAACCGTTATCAGCCCGATGTGGTATGCATCAACCTTGGCACCAACGACACCACCCTACCCAAGTATCGTATCGACCTGCTGACAAAAGCATTCTGTAAGTTCCTGCGCGATGTGCGCGACCATTATCCCCATGCCAAGATTGTGTTGCTGACAGGCACGATGCTGAAGGCTGGCAGTCAGCGTTTGGCAGACTTAAAACAGGCAGAAGACGATGCAATGGCCGATGCCAAACGACGTGGCGACAACGAAATCTATCGCTTCGATTTCACCCCCGCCGACGGTTCTCTGGGCTATGGCACCCATAAGCATCCCTCCATGCGCCAGCATGAACAGATGGCCGAAGAACTCACCGCCTTCCTCCAGCGCCTGATGAATTGGTAATACAAAATATATGCAATAAAAAAAGTTCCGATGTGTATGAATGGAATAGAACGTGTTTTTAGCATCTTCAAGGAATTGAACCAGATTCCGCGTCCTTCTCATCACGAAGAGAAGGTTGCCGACTATCTCTGTCAGTTTGCCGAACGGCTTCATCTGGAGTATGAGCGTGACAAGGAGAACTGCGTGGTGATTCGCAAACCTGCCAGCCCTGGGTATGAGGGGCATGAGCCTATCGTGCTGCTAAACCATATGGATATGGTATGTGTGGGGATGAACGATCCTTTAAATACTCAGATTGAGGCATACGTAGAGGACGGCTGGATGAAGGCTAAGGGCACGTCACTGGGTGCCGACAATGGTATCGGGCTATCGATGGCATTGGCAGTGCTCGAAGATGACAGCATTATGCATCCGGCATTGGAGGTGATGACCACCACCAATGAAGAAGACGGTATGTCGGGAGCTGCTGCGCTGAGCAAGGACTTCCTGAAAGGCCGCAAGGTCATCAATCTGGACTCGGAAGATTACGATACCATCACAACCGGTGCCGCAGGTGCCTGTCTGCAGTTCCACCGCATTCCGATAGAACGCGTGCCGGTTACGGATGAAAACAGCCACTGGTATCGCATCAGGATTGAAGGCGGACTGGGTGGTCACTCTGGCGTGGACATCAACAAGGGACGTTGCAGTGCCATGATTCCTGCCAAGGCCATTCTGAAGGCTGTCTGCCAGGAGGAAGCAGTAGGAGTATCAGAAATAGAGATAGGTGAAGCCAATGCCTCGATTGCCTCAAAAGGTGAGATTGTGATTTGCGCAACATCTGCAGCTGCTGAGGTCCTCAAAAGACAGATAGACAGTATCAACCGGCAATTGCATGAAACTTATCCACAAGACCCGAATATCAGTTGCAGCCTTGAGGCGTGTGGTGGTCAGCAAACAACAATCCCCCAACAGGCCATCGCGTCGCTCATAGACAGTCTGAATCAGGTGCCACAAGGAATGGTGAAGATGAGCGAGGCAATGCCTGGCACGGTAGAGACTTCGAATAACGTTGGCCGGATTTTGACGGAGGCAGACCACATCTTTGTTTCTACGCACACCCGCAGTTTCATCGATGCGGATATGGACAGCCTCAGCAAGGATATCGCCAATGTATTTAGGACTGTTGGTGCAGAATCAGAAGTCATCATGTCGGCTCCTGCCTGGCAAGAAGACCAGCAGTCTCCCTTCCTCAGACTGGTCAGCGACACGTTCCAAGAAGTGCTTGACTGGCGTCCCCGTATGGTAGCCATGCACTTTGTGCTCGAAGCAGGATTCTTCGTACAGCACTATCCAGGCATCCAGATTGCCAGCATCGGCCCGCGTATCGTGGAACCACACTCCACCAGCGAACGGGTAGAGCTGAAAACCATCGCCGACATCTGGCAAGTACTGCTGGAATTGCTAAGAAAAGACCTAAGCGTCTGATGAATTGGTAGAGTGCACAGCGGGTCGGTTCCGGTGTGCACTCAAATCAAATTGTTTATGAGTAACTGTAACGTTTACCTCGCTTCAAAACCGCGTTATGAGATCCTTGACGGATTGCGCGGAGTGGCTGCCGTGCTGGTGGTAGCCTATCATCTGTTTGAGACTTATTTCCACGGAGCGCCCGACCAGCCTATCAATCACGGCTATCTGGCTGTGGATTTCTTCTTCGTGCATCGTAGGACCTGAAAATATCCTGATTGAGATAACAATATAACATTCCGCAAAATTGACTTCGTCGATGTTCCTTTCGCTCGATAAAACTCATGCAAGCATGGCTTTATTCTCACTTATCCGGAATATTGGTAATTCTTTCCAAAATCTGTATAACGTGTGTATAAAATAATGTCTGTACCTTTGCAGCGTGATTCAAAATCACACCGCGAAACTCGGCGGCGCCTCAGCAATTGGAGCAAGCTCCATTGCGTTCGGCTTGCACGAGCTTTGCACCCAGATTCAAACAATTAAAAATGAGAGACAATGCGGCTACGCAGGAATTAGTGACAAGGCTGCAGCAGGCCCCCGTCACAGTAACGTTGAACTCCAGTGGCGGTTTTGAGATCTGGGGAGCACTGGACTTCTCGCTGACGACAAGTAACGAGCAGGTTAATGCACAGCCTGGCGACATTGTGCTTTACAACGGCAGTAACATCTGCATGTTCTATGGCACAAACTCATGGAGCTACACCCGTCTGGGGCATATTGACAACCTCTCAGAGAATGAATTGCGCTCATTCCTTAAAGCAGGTGAGAACAACATCAGCGTCACTTTGTCGATAAGTAATACTACTGGTATTAGTCAGGTTAGAACTGGTGAAAGTCAGTCAAAAGCCTACACGCTTCAAGGTACTATTGCACAGGCAGGACATAAAGGCATTATCATCAAGAATGGCAGAAAGATAGTCAGATAGAATATGAAACGAGTAATAGTTATTTCGACGAGTCTTCGTCGTGGTTCAAACAGCGATATACTCGCTGACAAGTTCGTGGAAGGAGCTGTGAGTGCTGGAAACGATGTAGAGAAGATTTCTCTCGTAGGCAAGGACATCCGGTTCTGCACGGGTTGCTTTGGCTGTCAAAAGCTGGGCAAGTGTGTCATCAAAGACGATGTGAACGACATCATGGCCAAGGTATTGGAAGCCGATGTCGTGGCGTGGGCTACACCCATCTATTATTTTGAGATGAGCGGACAGATGAAGACGCTCATAGACCGCATGAATGCCATGTATCCGCTTGACTACAAGTTCCGCGACATTTATCTGCTGACAACAGCTGCCGAGGAAGAGGAAGATACTCCGAAGCGTGCTGAGATAGGACTGACGGGATGGATTGACTGTTATCCCAAGAGCCGCTTAGCAGGTACACTCTTCTGTGGAGGTGTGAACGAACCACGAGAAATTGAAGACAATACTAAGTTGCAGGAAGCATTTGACTTAGGCAGAAGTATATGAGCATACAGGAATTCAGAGATTACATGGCATCGGGGAAACCTGTTATTGGTGGCTCCGATGTACACATGATGTTTCACAAACTGTCGCAGCAGGCACTGAGAATCACGGCAGAAATCAATGGGAAGTATCATACACCCGACGAACTGCATACGCTGCTGGAACAGTTGTTTGGCCGTGAGATACCCCAAAGTGTGGGTATGTTCCCTCCGTTCCATACCGACTGTGGAAAGAACACAGTTTTGGGAGGGCGTGTATTTATCAATATGGGCTGTAAGTTCCAGGATCAGGGCGGTATTACTATCGATGAAGGAGCCTTGATAGGGCATAATGTCGTTCTGGCTACACTTAACCACGATTTGAGCCCTGGGAATCGTCAGAGCATGACCTATGCACCCATACATATCGGAAAGAATGTGTGGATTGGTGCCAACGCAACAGTCTTGCAGGGTGTTACCATCGGCGACGGTGCCGTGGTAGCAGCAGGAGCTGTAGTTACAAAGGATGTTGAGCCAAACACGATTGTCGGTGGAGTTCCAGCTAAATTGATAAAGAGAATTCAAACAAACAAATAAAGAACATGAAGAAGGTTATATTAGCAGTCTTCGTCGGTGGAATGCTGACGGCTTGCACAAACAGTAAACGAACTAAAACAGAAGAAAATATGACAAAGCAGGAATTAACACAAGAGTGGGACAAAGTGTTCCCGCTGAGCGATAAAGTGAACCACAAGAAAGTGACGTTTGAAACCCAATATGGCCTGACGCTGGCGGCAGACCTCTACGAGCCGAAAGATGCAGAGGGGAAACTTGCAGCCATCGCCGTGAGCGGCCCGTTTGGAGCCACCAAGGAGCAGTCGAGCGGACTCTATGCCATGCGGATGGCAGAGCGTGGCTTCGTGACGCTGGCCTTCGACCCGTCATATACCGGTGAAAGTAGCGGTGAGCCTCGTCGCACGGCATCACCCGACATCAACACCGAGGACTTCATGGCTGCCGTCGATTTCCTGTCGAAACAAGAGAATGTGGATGCAGATAAGATTGGCGTCATCGGCATCTGCGGATGGGGAGGCATCGCCCTGAACGCTGCCGCTGCCGACCCTCGCATCAAGGCTACGGTGGCCAGTACGATGTACGACATGACCCGCGTCAGCGGCAACGGCTACTACGACAGCGAGGACAAGGAGGAGTCGCGCCATGCTGCCCGTGAGGCTCTTGCCAAGCAGCGTCTGGCAGACCCCCAAGCAATGGCCGGCGGTGTCATCGACCCGCTGCCCGACGACGCGCCCCAGTTCGTGAAGGACTACTACGACTACTATAAAACCGAGAGGGGTTATCATGCCCGCTCAGGCAATAGCAACGACGGCTGGCGCACCATAGGTACTATAGGCTACTGCAATGCCCGATTCCTCTACTACATCAACGAGATTCGTTCTGCTGTGATGATCATGCACGGAGAGAAAGCTCACTCTCGTTATTTCGGCGAGGCAGCCTATAAGTATATGGTGGAGGGAAAGGCTGAAGGGTATAACTTCATCGGCAAGCCTAACCCCGTGCCAGAGAACAAGCAGTTGCTCATCATCCCCAATGCCTCGCATTGTGACCTCTACGATGGCGGATATACGGAACTCGT
>CADBAP010000006.1 GCA_902792685.1 uncultured Prevotellaceae bacterium | reverse complement strand
TCGAATTCCTTCGCATCATCAGAGTTGGAGATTCCCACATTGCCCCAGCCTGTGAGCGACAGACCCTTATATTCTATACCCAGTGTCGGCTGCAGTGATACACTACCAAGATCCTGTCCGCGCCATATATACTGGCTGACGATGTCAGCACTAATTGTCGTCTCAATTTTAGGATCCACCTCCGACCCCTCCCGTGAAGGGAGGGGAGTCGTTTCTTGTGCCGTTACAGGTAAAATCGCAGCGATAAATGCACTTATTATATATATTTTCTTCATAATCATGTCGTTTATTCAGTTTTTACATGTTTTCTTACGAATCACTCCCCATCCTCACTGGGAGGAGTTGGGAGTGGCTCTCTTAGTTATAGCATGCTTCTCCGTGTTCGTAGATATCAAGTCCTTCTTCCTCTATGCGTTTGTCAACGCGCAGACCATGCAGTTTCTTGATGCCATAGAACAGTGCGAATCCGCAGGCAGCAGCCCAGAGGTCGATCACGAGGATACCGAAGCATTCTGCACCGAAGAATCCCCAGCCGAAACCATAGAACGCACCATTGGTTGTGGACAGCAGACCCGTCATCAGGGTACCCAAGATACCACATACTCCATGTACAGAAGAAGCACCTACTGGATCGTCGATGTGCAGCTTGTGGTCAATGAACTCGATGGCATAAACCAATACAGTACCGCATACAAGACCGATGATGATTGCTCCGACAGGTGATACGAGATCACATCCGGCAGTGATACCCACAAGACCAGCCAGCACACCGTTCAGTGTCAATGAGAGAGAAGGCTTGCCGTATTTCAGCCATGTGATGAACATCGTGGCTACACCGCCCGCAGCTGCTGCGAGGTTGGTGGTCAGGAAGACGTGAGAGATTGCCACACGGTTTACTTCGCCACTGGCAGCGAGCTGAGAACCTGGGTTGAAACCGAACCATCCGAGCCAGAGAATGAACACACCCAGTGCCGCCATCGTCAGGTTGTGACCGGGAATAGCACGACTCTTTCCGTCCTTGCCGTATTTACCCAGACGCGGTCCCAATGCCATCGCACCAATCAGTGCCAGAACACCGCCTACACTATGCACGATTGCAGAACCGGCAAAGTCGTGGAACACATCACCGAAGGTTGTCATCATAAAGCTGTCGGCAGCATCATTGCAGAGCCAGCCTCCGCCCCATGTCCAATGGCCCTCGATGGGATAGATGAACAATGAGATGACAGCACTATATATAAGATACATTGAGAACTTTGTACGCTCGGCCATTGCACCGCTGACAATCGTCGCAGAAGTGGCACAGAATACCGTCTCGAAAATCAGGAAACCCTCTACGGGTAATTCGCCTTTGTAAAAACTCAGGTCGCCCCAGTTGGGTGCACCGATGAAACCTGCACCCTCGCTTCCAAACATAAAGCCGAAGCCGAGGAAGAAGAACAAGAGTGAGCCGAACATGAAATCGACAAAGTTCTTCATCAGAATATTTGCTGTGTTCTTGCCGCGTGTGAATCCTGCCTCACACAAGGCGAAACCGGGCTGCATCCAGAAAACCAACATGGCTGCCAAAAGCATCCATACAGTATCGAGTGATAAGTTATCCATAATTTGTTTCTCCTTTTTTTAATTTACTTTTTATCCTTAAGAACTGTGTCACCGTGTTCTCCTGTGCGGATACTCCAGGTGTCAATCACGTCGCTCACGAAGATGCGACCGTCACCGACTTCACCCGTATGTGCCACTTCAAGAATGACCTTCACGGTAGGCTCCACCAGTGGATCGCGGCATATAATGGCCAGTGCCACGCGTTCAATGACGTCTGTGGAGTACTGTACACCGCGGTAGATTCTTTCTTCACGGCTCTGTCCTATACCGTGAACATTATGGTACTCAAACCAGTCAATGTCTGACTGTAACAGCGCCTCCTTCACATCCTCGAACTTCGTCTTACGGATAATTGCTTCAATCCTTTTCATACGCTTTGTTCCTTTTACCTTATTATTAATACTTTGTCCTCTATCGGACTATAACGTGCCAATTGACGCTGCAAAGGTACGACAGAATGATATGATGATTTGCATATTTGCAGCTTTTTGATTGTAGAAAATGCACCATAGTTTCTTTTTGTAAAGCTTTACAGTTGTTTCGCTTTCTATTTGCTAACTTTTTGTTTTTTAAACTTGCCATTCTGTTACAAAGTGTTAGAGCGGAAAAAATAATGATTGTTTACGCGCACAATTCGCTTGTTTTTGGGCAAAAATAGCAAAGTGTAAAGCGTCGGTGGTGGAGGAGGGGCTGATAGCTTTCAAAATGACAAGAAATGCAACTGCTTTCGTACAAAATGTCAATTCAGTTAAAATTTTAGAGTAAAAAAGAAAGAATTTGTTTTGCAATAGTAACGTTTTGTATTACCTTTGCAGCGGAATTTTGGCAAAACGTAAGTAAAAGTAAGGATAATATGACAAGTTGCAAACTTCAACCATTACGAATGCAGATGGATCAGAGAACTGAGAACAAAGGTCTTTACCAGAGTGACTACGAGCATGATGCTTGCGGTGTGGGAATGGTCGTAAACATCCACGGCGGAAAGAGTCATGATCTGGTGGACAATGCACTGAAGGTGCTGGAAAACATGGAGCATCGCGGCGCTGAGACGCGCGATAAGACTGGTGACGGTGCCGGTATTATGGTACAGATTCCGCACGAGTTTATCCTGTTGCAGGGTATTCCTGTGCCTGAGAAAGGAAAGTATGGTACGGGATTGGTATTCCTGCCTAAAGACGAGAAGGCGCAGCAGGATATTCTCTCTGTGATGATCGAGGAGATAGAGCGTGAGGGCTTGACCCTGATGCACCTGCGCACTGTGCCGACTAATCCGGAAGTGCTGGGTGCGGCAGCTCGCGAGGTAGAACCTGATATCAAGCAGATCTTTATAACAGGAAGCCTCACCCCCGACCCTTCTCCAAAGGGAGAGGGGAGAGATGTCTTTCACAGCAATGTATCGGAGTTAGACCGTAAACTATATATTATAAGGAAGAGAATCGAAAACCGGGTGGCACAGAGGGAAAAGTCTTTTTATATCTGTTCACTCAGTACTAAAAATATTGTTTATAAGGGAATGTTGACGAGCGGACAGCTCAGACGCTACTTCCCTGATTTGAGCAATGATTACTTTACAAGCGGACTGGCGCTGGTGCACTCACGTTTCAGCACAAACACATTTCCCACGTGGTCATTGGCCCAGCCCTTCCGCTTGTTAGCCCACAACGGCGAGATTAACACCATTCGTGGTAACCGCGGATGGATGAAGGCTCGCGAAAGCGTGCTGAACAGTGAGGCCTTAGGTGATATTAAAGACCTGCGCCCCATTGTACAGGAGGGTATGAGTGACTCAGCCAGCCTTGATAACGTATTCGAGTTTCTGATGTTGAGTGGACTTTCATTGCCACAGGCGATGGCTATCTTGGTGCCTGAGAGTTTCAACGACAAGAACCCCATCAGTGAGGACCTGAAGGCCTTCTACGAGTATCATTCCATCCTGATGGAGCCTTGGGACGGACCTGCTGCGCTGCTGTTTAGCGATGGTCGCTATGCGGGTGGTATGCTCGACAGAAATGGATTACGCCCAAGTCGCTATACCATTACCAAGCAGGGTATGATGGTGGTTGCATCGGAGGTTGGCGTGATGGATTTTGAACCAGGCGACGTCGTCAGCAAGGGTCGTCTGCAGCCAGGTAAGATTCTGCTGATTGACACTCAGGAGGGTAAGATCTACTACGATGGCGAGATCAAGGAGCAGTTGGCGAAAGCACATCCTTATCGCGAGTGGTTGAACGAGAACCGCGTGCAGCTGGAGAAATTGAAGAGTGGTCGCCACGTGGAGAATAGCGTCAGTGACTTAGAGCAGAAACTCGTGACCTTCGGCTTTGGTCAGGAAGATATCGACAAGACCATCATCCCGATGGCAACAGCCGGTCAGGAACCTGTCGCTGCGATGGGTAACGACACGCCGCTGGCAGTTATCAGTGACCGTCCTCAGATTCTGTTCAATTACTTCCGTCAGCAGTTTGCGCAAGTGACGAATCCTGCTATCGACCCCATCCGTGAGGAGCTGGTGATGAGTTTAACGGAGTACATCGGAGCCGTAGGCACCAACATCCTGACGCCTGATGCATCGAACTGTAAGATGGTACGCCTTCCGCAACCGGTATTGACCAACACACAACTTGATATATTATGTAACATCCGCTATAAGGGCTTCAAGACAATAAAATTGTCATTAGCCCACCCCCAGCCCCTCCCCAAGGGAGGGGAGCCTGACTGGAATCAGGCTGGTGAAAATTTGCGAACAGCTTTGGATAAACTTTGTAAGGATGCAGAACAGGCGGTAGATGATGGGTATAACTACATCATTCTTACTGACAAGGTAAACGAAGACCCCTCCCTTGGGGAGGGTCAGGGGTGGGCTTTCATCCCTTCTCTTCTTGCCGTCTCAGCTGTTCACCACTACCTGATTTCTGTGGGTAAGCGTGTACAGACGGCTCTGATTGTTGAGAGCGGTGAGATTCGCGAGGTGATGCATGCAGCCCTGTTGCTGGGTTATGGTGCCAGCGCACTTTGCCCATATATGACGTTCGCCATCCTCGACGACCTTGTGAAGCGGCACAAGATTCAGGAGGAGTATGCTACAGCCGAGAAAAACTACATCAAGGCTGTGGATAAAGGCTTGAAGAAGATTATGAGTAAGATGGGTATCTCGACCATCCGCTCGTATCGTGGAGCCAAGATTTTCGAGAGCATCGGACTGAGCGAAGACTTACTGAGAAGATACTTCGGTACTGAGGTGAGCACCATCGGTGGTATTGGTTTGAAGGAGATTGCCCGTGATGCCATTACCCTTAGTCGTTTAGGTAATTCGTCGTTTAATCGTTTGGAGATGTCACAAACAGCAATAGGTAATATTCCTAAACGACCAAACGACCAAACAACCAATCTACCAAATAACGGACAGTTCGCTTGGCGCAAGGACGGCATTAAGCATGCATGGAACCCAGAGACGATTGCTAAATTGCAAATTGCTTGCCGTACAGGCTCGTATGAAAAATTCAAAGAGTGGGCTAAGTTAGTGGACGAGAAAGACTCTCCTATCTTCCTTCGTGATTTCCTTACATTTAAGAAAGTTTCTACTCCCCTCCATAATAGGGAGGGGCAAGGGGGTGGGTCTCCCATTCCTATCGATGAGGTAGAGCCTGTAGAGAGCATCGTGAAGCACTTCGTAACAGGTGCCATGAGCTTTGGCGCCCTGAGCATCGAGGCCCACGAGGCACTGGCACTCGCCATGAACAAACTGGGTGCACGCAGTAATACTGGTGAGGGTGGTGAAGACAACGCCCGCTATCACTCAGAGGTGGATGGCGTGAGCCTTTCAAGTAAGACTAAGCAGATTGCCAGTGGACGCTTTGGCGTGACAGCCGAATATTTAGTGAATGCCGAAGAAATACAAATTAAGGTGGCACAGGGTGCTAAGCCTGGTGAGGGCGGACAGTTGCCCGGATTCAAAGTCAACGAGATTATCGCCAAGACACGTAATGCTATTCCTGGCATCTCGCTCATCTCGCCGCCACCTCATCACGATATCTACTCGATTGAGGACCTGGCTCAGCTCATCTTCGACCTGAAGAATATCAACCCGATAGCTGCCGTCAGCGTGAAGCTCGTTGCCGAGAGTGGCGTGGGAACCATTGCCGCTGGTGTGGCTAAGGCCAAGGCCGACCTCATCGTTATCTCTGGTGCCGAGGGTGGTACGGGTGCTTCGCCCGCAAGCTCTATGCGCTTCGCTGGTATCTCACCTGAGATTGGTTTGGCTGAGACGCAGCAGACGCTGGTGATCAACGGCCTGCGTAATCAGGTGCGATTACAGACCGATGGTCAGCTGAAGACTGCCAAAGACGTCATCATCATGGCGATGTTGGGCGCCGATGAGTTCTCGTTTGGTACGCTGCCTCTGATTGTGCTGGGTTGTGTGATGATGCGTAAGTGTAATACCAATACCTGTCCGATGGGTGTGGCCACCCAGAACCCAGAGTTGCGTAAGCACTTTGAAGGTCGTTCGGAATACGTGGTGAACTTCTTCACCTTCCTGGCCGAGCAGGTACGCGAATACCTCAGCGAGATTGGCGTTCACAGCCTGAAGGAGATTATCGGTCACACGGAGCTGATTGAGAGCCTCATCCCCAGCCCCTCTCCGAATGGCGAGGGGAGTGCTGCCGCCGAGAAATGGCACACCATTGACTTCAGTCGACTTCTCCACAAGCCTGAGACAGAAAAGGCTCTCTATTGGGATCGCGGTGCCTTTACTAAGGTCAGCGGCGTGAAGGACGAGGAGATTATCAAGGCTGCCGAGAAGGCTATCAATAGTGGCGAGGAGGTAACACTCGACTACGCCATCAAGAACACAGACCGTGCCGTTACCACCATGCTCTCTGGCGTCATCGCCAAGCGATATGGCGAGGCTGGTCTGCCCGATAATACCATCAACATCAAGTTCAAAGGCTCAGCCGGACAGAGCTTCGGTGCTTTCGCCGTTCGTGGCATCAACCTGAAGCTCGAGGGTGAGTGTAACGACTACTTCGGAAAGGGTCTCTCAGGCGGTCGCATCTCGATTCTGCCTCCAGCCCGAAGTGGTGAGGATTTCCATGCCGAGGACAACATCATCGCTGGTAACACCGGCCTCTATGGTGCCACCTCTGGCGAACTCTATATCAATGGTAAGGTGGGCGAGCGCTTTGGTGTGCGCAACTCAGGTGCCATCGCTGTTATCGAGGGTGCCGGCGACCACTGCTGCGAGTATATGACTGGCGGACGTGTGGTTGTACTGGGCAAGACGGGACGTAACTTCGCTGCTGGTATGTCTGGTGGTGTGGCATACGTCTATGACCCCGACCATACTTTCGACTACTTCTGTAATATGGATATGGTAGAGTTGTCGCTGGTTGAGGACTCTGTCTCTCGCAAGGAACTGCTCGAACTCATCCGTCAGCACTACCTGCACACAGGCTCAGCTCTGGCAGGCCGAATGCTCGACGACTGGCAGCGCTATGTTCAGGACTTCATCCAAGTAGTTCCTATCGAGTACAAGCGCGTGCTGCAAGAGGAGCAGAATAAGAAACTTCAAGAAAAGATTGCAAACATCCAAAGAGATTATTAATTGGTAAATTGGGATATTAGTCGTTTAGTCGTTTAGGAAAATTAGAGTTTCGGGTATTCCCAAACAACTAAACAACCAAACAACAAAACGACTAAGGTAATATAAATCCAAAAGCATTTTTAGAGATACACCGCCAGGAGGCGGGATACCGTCCGATTCACGATAGAATCCACGACTTTGGCGAGGTAGAGCAGACGCTCAGTACTCGCGAACGTAAACTGCAGGCATCGCGCTGTATGGATTGTGGCGTGCCCTTCTGCCATTGGGCATGTCCGCTGGGCAATAAGGCGCCCGAATGGAATGATGCGCTGTATAAAGGCGACTGGGAGTTGGCATATCGCCTGCTGAACAGCACCAACCCCTTTCCAGAGTTCACAGGAAGAATCTGTCCCGCCTTGTGCGAGAAAGCCTGCGTGCTGAACCGCTTCAACCACGAGCCTACTACCAACCGCGAGGATGAGTGTGCCATCACAGAGATGGCCTTTCAGGAGGGTTTTATTACGCCCAAGACTGACATCCAGCGTAATGGCAAGAAGGTGGCTGTGATTGGTGCCGGTCCTGCAGGTTTAGCTGCTGCCAACGACTTGAACCTGATGGGCTATCAGGTAACCGTCTTCGAGAAAAACGAGGCTGCTGGCGGCCTCCTCCGCTATGGTATTCCTAACTTCAAGCTGAACAAGGCCATCATCGATCGCCGCATCAAGCTGCTGGAGCAGGAGGGCATAGAGTTCCGTTTTAATGAAGAATTAAGAATGAAGAATGAAGAATCGCCTGCGGATGGTATGGCGGTAGCAAATTCTTCACTCTTCACTCTTCACTCTTCACTTGGCGAATATGATGCCGTCGTAATCGCCACTGGCACCCCCACCGCCCGCGACCTCAAGGCCCCAGGCCGAGAGTTGAAGGGTGTTCACTTCGCCCTGGAGCTGCTGTCTCAGCAGAACCGCGTGTTGGCTGGTATGGAGTTTTCGAAGGATGAGCGCATCACAGCTAAGGGCAAGGATGTGCTCGTGATTGGTGGTGGTGATACAGGTTCCGACTGTATTGGTACAGCTCATCGTCAGGGATGCAAGAGCGTGACTCAGATTGAGATTATGCCTAAGCCTGTGGAAGGTCCTGAAGACCCACAGAACCCTTGGCCTAACTGGCCTCGCACCCTCAAGACCACCTCTTCTCACGAGGAAGGCTGCACCCGCTGCTGGAACATCAACACCCTGGAGTTTCTGGGTAAGGACGGTAAACTGACTGGTGTAAAGGTTCAGGAGATTGACTGGAAGCCCAATCCTGAGGGCGGACGCCCCATCATGGTGGAGAAGGGCAAGCCCGAAATCATCAAGGCCGAACTCGTCCTGCTGGCAATGGGATTCCTGAAACCGGAGCATCCTGAGTACCCCAAGAACGTCTTCGTCTGTGGCGACTCTGCCAATGGCGCCAGCCTCGTCGTTCGTGCGATGGCCAGCGGTTGTCAGACAGCCCAAAAGGTTAACAGCTATCTTGCTAATAAATAGTCAGGTTGTCAAATAGTAAAATCGTCAAATGTCAAAGATATCATTCACCAAGATGCACGGAGCAGGTAACGATTACATTTATGTCAACACCATGCTCTTTGATATACCCAATCCCCAGGCTGCGGCGATTGCGTGGAGCGACCGCCACAAGGGTATTGGCTCAGACGGATTGGTGCTGATAGGAGCATCTCCGATTCCTGAGGCCGACTTTTCTATGCGTATCTTCAATGCTGATGGCAGTGAGGCGATGATGTGTGGTAACGCATCCAGATGCATAGGAAAATATCTCTATGAAAAGACCCACCCCTGGCCACTCCCAGTTATGGAGGGGGATGGTTACCAAGAAACCAGGATTCGTCTTCAGACAAACTCCGGCATCAAGACACTCTATCTTCACATCGTCGAGGGTATCGTTGAATCCGTCACCGTTGATATGGGTGAACCTATTTTGGAAGATGACACCCTTTTCAATCCCAATTTGGCGAAGAGTCTATCTACTCCCCTCCATTACAAGGAGGAGCAAGGGGGAGGGTCCGCTCTTTTTGTTTCGATGGGCAATCCTCATTACGTGATTTTTACCGATGATGTCGATCAGGTAGGCGAAACAGGTCCCGTGCTTGAGCATCACCCAGCCTTCCCACAGCGTTGCAACATCGAGTTTGCTCAAGTCATCCCTCCTTCGGGGGGACAGGAGGGGGGCCTTCGCACTCGTGTTTGGGAGCGTGGTAGCGGTATTACGCAAGCTTGCGGCACAGGAGCTTGTGCTACTGCGGTGGCAGCAGCACTTACAGGCAGGGCTGGTCGCACATCGCAAATAGTGATGGATGGTGGTACACTTACCATCGAGTGGCGTGAAAGCGACAACCACGTCTATATGACAGGTCCGGCAGAATTTGTTTTCGACGGCGAAATAGAATTAGTAAATTAGGATATTGGTCGTTTAGCCGTTTAGGAAAGTCAGAACGACAAACGGTATAATCTCCAAACGACCAAACGACAAAACAACCAAACGACCCAAAGATATGGCATTAGTAAACATCCACTTTTTAAACCTACAGAATAACTATTTGTTCGCAGACATCGCCAAAAAGGTGAATGCGTTCAAGGTGATGCATCCCAAGGCCGATGTGATTTCACTTGGTATCGGTGATGTTACACAACCGTTGGCTCCTGCTGTCGTTGAGGCGATGCACAAGGCCGCCGACGAGATGGCTACCGCTGAGAGTTTCCGCGGCTATGGTCCTGAACAGGGTTATGATTTTCTGCGCGAGGCGATTCTGAAGAACGATTTCCTGCCACGTGGTATCCACCTCGACATCGATGAGATATTCATCAATGACGGTGCAAAGTCTGATACGGGCAACTTCCAGGAACTGTTGCATTGGGACAACTTCATCGGTGTGACCGATCCCATCTATCCCGTATATATTGATTCAAATGTGATGATCGGCCGCTGTGGTACCTTCCGTGAAGGGCGTTGGACCAATGTGCGCTACCTGCCCACCACAGCAGAAAACGGCTTTGTGCCGGAAGTGCCCAAAGGTCGTCCCGTCGATGTCATCTATTTGTGCTATCCCAACAACCCGACGGGTACGGTTATTACCAAACAGGAGTTGCGCAAGTGGGTGAACTATGCGTTGAAGAACGATGCACTGATACTCTATGATGCTGCCTACCAAGCCTATATCCGCAATCCGGAGATACCTCGTAGCATCTACGAGATTCGTGGTGCTCGCAAGTGTGCCGTTGAGTTCCACTCGTTCTCGAAAACAGCAGGTTTTACGGGTGTACGTTGTGGTTACACGGTCGTTCCGAAGGATGTGAGCGTATCAACGTTCGAAGGTGAGCGCATCCCTTTGAACCAGTTGTGGCTGCGTCGTCAGTGTACGAAATTCAATGGCACCAGCTACATTTCACAACGTGCAGCTGAAGCCATCTATACCCCTGAGGGCAAGCAGCAAATCAAGGCGACTATCGACTATTATATGGACAATGCCCAGCGGATGCTGACCCGTATGCGTGCTCTTGGCTACGAGTGCTATGGCGGTGAAAATGCTCCGTATATCTGGATGCGTACACCTGGTGGCGTTGGATCTTGGCAGTTTTTTGAGACGCTGCTCTATGGTGCCAACGTTGTCTGTACACCAGGTGTCGGCTTCGGTCCCAGTGGTGAGGGCTATGTCCGCTTTACCGCTTTCAACAGTCACGAGAAAACAGAAGAAGCACTCGACCGCATCGAAGCGTGGTCAAAAAAATAACACAATCATTAAATTGGAAAATAATTGGAAAACTTTTAAACTTTATTGAATTATGGAAGCATTAAGATTTCAGGTTGTCGGTGAGGCTTTCAAGAAGAAGCCGCTCGAAGTAAAAGCACCAGAAGAAAGACCTTGTAAGTATTTTGGCAAGAAGGTCTTCAATCATGAGAAAATGTATAAGTACCTTCCGAAGGATGTGTACGAGAAAATGATTGATGTAATGGACAACGGCGCCCAGCTCGACCGCACTGTTGCTGATGCAGTGGCTGAAGGTATGAAGCAGTGGGCGATAGAGGAAGGCGTAACGCACTATACACACTGGTTTCAGCCCCTGACGGAAGGTACTGCAGAGAAGCACGACTCATTCATCGAGCACGATGGCAAGGGCGGTATGGTAGAAGAGTTTACAGGCAAGCTGTTGGTACAGCAGGAGCCTGATGCCAGCTCGTTCCCTTCTGGCGGTATCCGTTCAACCTTTGAAGCACGCGGATATTCTGCCTGGGATCCTACGTCACCTGTCTTTATCATCGATGATACCTTGTGTATTCCCACCGTATTTATCTCGTATAGCGGTGAGGCACTCGATTATAAGGCTCCGTTGCTTCGTGCCCTGCATGCAGTGAATGTAGCTGCTACGGACGTATGTCATTATTTCGATCCGACGGTGAAGAAGGTTAAATCAAACCTCGGCTGGGAGCAGGAGTACTTCCTTGTAGATGAAGGCTTGTATGCTGCCCGTCCTGACTTGCTGCTGACAGGTCGCACGTTGATGGGACACGACTCAGCTAAGAACCAGCAGATGGACGACCACTATTTTGGTTCTATCCCCGAACGTGTGGCTGCTTTCATGCGTGATTTGGAGATTCAGGCTCTGGAGTTGGGCGTTCCTTGCAAGACACGTCATAATGAGGTGGCACCCAACCAGTTCGAGTTGGCACCTATCTTTGAAGAGACCAATCTGGCTGTTGACCACAATATGATGCTGATGTCGCTGATGAAGAAAGTTGCCCGCAAGCACGGTTTCCGTGTGTTGCTGCACGAGAAACCTTTCGCAGGCATCAATGGTTCCGGTAAACACAATAACTGGTCGCTCTCAACAGACAACGGCATCCTGCTGCATGCTCCAGGTAAGACTCCTGAGCAGAACCTGCGCTTCGCTACGTTCATTGTAGAAACGCTGATGGGTGTATATAAGCATAATGGACTTTTGAAAGCCAGCATCATGAGTGCTACCAATGCACATCGTCTGGGTGCCAACGAGGCTCCTCCTGCTATCGTGTCAAGCTTCTTGGGCAAGCAGGTTAGCGAGCTGCTCGACCACATTGAAAAGGCCGATAAGGACGATATCCTCGCAATGACAGGCAAACAGGGCCTGAAGATGGACATTCCTGAGATTCCGGAATTGCTCATCGACAACACCGACCGTAACCGCACATCACCATTCGCCTTCACAGGTAACCGATTCGAGTTCCGTGCCGTCGGTTCTGAAGCCAACTGCGCCAGCGCCATGATTGCACTCAACAGTGCTGTTGCTGAGGCCTTGGCCGACTTCAAAAAACGTGTGGATGCCCGTATCCCTGAGTTCGAGAAGAAACTGGCTGGTACTGACCACAGTGCGAAGTTCCACGCTATCATCGACGTGCTGCGTGAGGACATCAAGACCTGTAAGCCGATCCGTTTCGATGGTAACGGCTACTCTGACGAATGGGTGGCTGAGGCTGAAAAGCGCGGTTTGGACGTTGAGAAGAGCTGTCCGAAGATTTTCGAGCGTTACCTCGACAAAGAGAGCATTGACATGTTCGAGAGTCTGGGCGTGATGACCAAGAAGGAATTGGAGGCCCGCAACGAAGTGAAGTGGGAAACCTACACCAAGAAGATTCAGATCGAGGCTCGCGTACTGGGTGACATCTCAATGAATCATATCATACCTGTCGCCACCCGTTATCAGAGCGCATTGCTGAAGAATGTGGAGAATATGGCAGCATTATTCCCAGCTGACAAGGCTGCGAAACTCAGTGCCCGCAATGTGAAACTCATTGAGGAAATTGCTGAGCGTACCACAGCCATTGAGAATGGTGTCGAAGAACTCGTCAATGCCCGCAAGCTTGCCAACAAGATTGAAGACGAGCACGATAAGGCGATTGCCTATCATGATAATGTTGAGCCGAAACTTGACAGTATCCGTTATGAGATCGACAAGTTGGAACTTATCGTTGACGACAGTCTCTGGCCGCTGCCGAAATATCGTGAACTGTTGTTCATCAGGTAATTTGAGAGCCCTTTCAACTTCAAAAGTCAAAATTCTGTTTGAAAGGGTCTCTCAAATGTTTGAAGTTTGCACTTATACTCGGACGTGAGTTCCAGTATGAGTAGGACTCGAAACTGCAAAAGTTTCGAGTCCTTATTTTTGTTGATGTTTTCCTTATTGATTCACGAATCGTTTTCCATTCTGGATGACGATGCCCTTGTAGTTCTTGTTGACACGCTGGCCAGCGAGGTTGTAAAGTTGGGTGTTGGATGATGGGTGATGGGTGGTGGGTGATGTGATAGCGCTCGCTGCTGTGATGTCGAAGTTAAATAACTTATTGACAATCACGCGATTAGGAGAGATTGCCGCGATGCAGTAATTACCTTCGGGCAGCAGTCCGGGAATCTGGATCGGGATGTCAAAGGTTTCGCCCTCCAAATGGTAGCAGGATATCATGGCGATGGGTAGAACAAATGATGAGACTGGCTCGTTATTTTTATCGCGCAGCATGCATACGATGGTCAAACCCTCATGCAGCGTTCCTGTTGCTACTTTGGCGGTCGCCGTAAACTGTATATCCTTGCCGACTTCAAAGGAAGTGGCTGGTAGCGTTGATACGAGTTCCAGTGTAAAAGGCTTTGTGAAAATAACGTCCATCATGATACCGTTGATGAGCAGTTCCAAATACGATTCTTCATAGCCCTCACAGGGTTTCCATTCATCAGCCTCATTGAGGCGGTAGCTGGCATAGCACTTGTATTCCCCGTCCTTCATGTTGCTCAGCTTGAGGGTGGTTTCCGCAGTAAAGGGATTTGCAAGGGGCATATCATGCATTTGGTTGTCGATGGGGAAAGTCTGTTTGTAACCCTTTCCCTCGACGGTAATGCCCAGCTGTGCTGTTAGCGACGGCTGTTTCTCGTTCAAAACGCCTATTTCTATACGAACAGAAAATGCAGTACCTTGCTTGGTATAAAAATCTTTATTTGAGGAGATGAGCACCATGCGTAATCCTTTCTCAACAGCGGGAGCGCCGGCATAAAGCCCACGAATAAACGACTGTCCCGTGCTGAAATCATAATGTCTGGGGGTCAGGCTGTTGATACGGAAGTAGCCGTCGGCATTGCCCGCCCAGCCCCAGTTCACGTGGAAGAGGTCTTCCTTGTCGTAGCCGTCAATGACGAAGGCATGACCGCCGGTCATACCGCTACCACCGAAAAAGGTACAGTCGGCGACACTGATTTCGTCGTAGAGCATCTGAACCCATTCCTGATAGTCGTAGAAGTCCTGTATGCACAGCGAGGCATTGGGATACCCCAGATATTTGGCAGCTGCAATGGTAGCATCGCTTGATTCTGCACCCGAACCATCGGAGTAAGTAGGACCATATTTCATGTTCATGGCAGCACCACATGTATGCATCAGTATTGCAACAGCATTGTTCTGCTCTTCTGTCGTCGTCACTTTGACCTCTTTGCCGTCTTTGTCGGTGTATGAGCCGTATGCATCAACCATATAGTCCCAGTCGAATGGGGTGCCGGCGGGGATGGCATCATCGCTGAACATTGTCCAGATGGGCACTCCGGTGTCAGAGGTTTGCTTGTGGACAATGTTCTCACGACCTGGAATTTCTGCAGTCGTTGAGGCCGGATATTTGTGCTGATAGAGCACCTGCGCCATCGCTGTCGCTACACAACCTGTCAAACCGCGTGCGGGGGCGGTACTCATGTTGCCCTGTTCGTCTTTGTATTCATAAGGTTGGGTGCAGTCGGGGTCGGTATAGCTGGTCACCATCGGGCACTGGTCGTAGTATATGTTCTTCTGATACCATTTACTGGTCAGCGTCGGAGCTATCGAACTACCGCAGTTGGCAGCCGTGCGTTTATGTACGATGATGTTGTTTTTCTGTATATATTCTATCTGCTCGGCATATTGCTGCAGCCACGAACGCATATTCTCCGGCATATTGTCGAGGTCAATGCTTCCGCTGGTTGAATAGCCCAGGATGGGTTCCGTGCGGTCGTCACCGCTGACAACAACAAATCCCTGTCCGTCGGAGGCGTTGAACAGATACAGGCTTTCATACTCCTGATTGCTGCTTGATGTGTTAAGTTTCACCATCCGGGGTGCGCGGTGCGAACCCTGAATGTTCAGCTGGCGCTGCATAAACTCCTGAGCCACCTGTTGTGCGGCCTTCTTACTGACAGGATCGGCCCATGCTGTCATCATACTCATTGCCAATAGCAATGTAAAAAATCCAAAATGTCTCATAGTTTCTATAGTCTTTTTATTAAGTTTGCTTCTTCCAGGAGTCGATCTGCAGGCCGTGTTCTTTCACATACTCATAGTCGCTGCGCAACAGGAAATGTACCTCCTGTCCTGCATGCGCCAGTTTGGCTCCGTAATATCCGCCAATGGCTCCCGTTCCGATGATTCCGTATCTCATATTTCGTTTAGTTTAAACGCTGCGAAGGTACGAGAAAGTGAGGGAAATACAAAATAAAACTTGTTTTTTTTGTTGTTTTGAAATAAAATTCCGATATTTGCGGACAGTAGTACGAATGATGGAATCTATTAACAAAAGAAAATGATGAGAAGGAAATATCAAATGATGATCGTGGCGTTTCTCTGCATGCTGTGTGTCAATATGGCGACAGCGCAGGATGTGAGGCAGAAACCTGTTGTGAAAAAACAAACGACAACGACGACCAAAAAGCAAACGACAACAAAGAAACAGACGGCAACGACCTCGAAAAAGCCCGCTGCGACAACAGTTAAGAAGCAAACAACGACGAAGTCGGAGCAGGCTGTAAAAGAAGAGAGCAAGAAGGTTGTAGCTACCACACCGGCGCCAGAAGTTACCGTAGCTAATCCGAACAATATCATGGTACAGGAAACGACGACGGAAAACTACGACGACAAAGTTTTCGAGGTTGTAGAACAGATGCCAAGCTTTCCGGGTGGAAGCGGTAAACTGTCGGAGTTTTTGGGCGCCAATGTGTCCTATCCCCCGGTGGCTGCAGAGAACGGAATACAAGGAAGAGTGTTGGTTCGTTTCGTCGTAGAGCGCGACGGGACTATCACGAACGTCAGTGTTGCCAAGGGCGTTGATGCTTCGTTAGACCATGAAGCCGTACGCGTGGTCAAGAAGATGCCGAAATGGAATCCGGGCAAGCATAACGGGCAACCTGTACGTACAAAATTCACCGTTCCCATCACCTTCAAACTAACGTCTGGCCAGTCATCCAAATCCACGATAACCGTTCGCGGACAGGTTGTTGATAAACATGGTGAGCCGATTATCGGTGCATCTATTATTGAAGATGGAACACGTAAAGGTGCTGTTTCTGATATGGATGGCAAATTCTCAATGGAAGTTCCTAAAAGCGGAGAAACGAAAATTATTGTGGCATATATAGGATGCAAGGCAAAGACAGTAAAGGTTGATAAAAACAATAATACTCCCCTGAAGATTGTGATGAAATAACAAGATGAAGGAGTTTGAAGGAGATAAAGGAAGATAAAGGAAGATAAAACTATTGTCTTTTAACTACCTGAGGCCGAAGGCCGATAAATTCTTCTAACTCCTGAAATTGAGCACATGCGAAACTTAAAACAAGATACCTATGAAAAAAGAGATGCTATTCGTGCTCTTGCTGATTCTGGGAACAGCAATGAGCCTTGCACAAGAGGTTGATGCAACAGTTGCAGATACTGCAGCGATTGACACAACACCTCCTGAAGAGGAAGTGGTGATTCACACGGCCGATGTGTGTTTCGATTTAGACAAAGGGAGGATCGTGGTCAACGAAACGGTGTCGTCCACTTATCACGAAACCTACGACAGGTATGAGCACTATGCTGCGCGACAGTTGCATTTGTACACGATACAGAACGGACAGAAAGAGCTTCTGTTTGAAAATTTCTGTACTGCAGACTTCATCCAGAAAGGCAAGAAAATCGATGTGTACCTGTGGCCGACGGCATTGACGGAAACGGAAGATTATGAATCGAAACAGGACTTCTCGGAAGGTGCAGAGGCGATTATCCATTTCGCTGTGGGCAGGAAATCACTGAAATGTTCGCTGGACGAGGTCGAGGGCATCAGCCTGCCCGACCAGTTGGCGGCTGTCGGCAATCAGCGCAAGGAAGCCTTGGAGACATATCAGTCTGTGAAGAGTTTCGCCCCGTGGATTGAGACGATGTTTAAGTCAATCGAACAGACCTACAATTTCTGTATCGGTTTGCGCGGCAAAGACCTGTCGTTGGATGAAACGCGGGCGATGTGTGCCAAATACATCACCAACGTTCAGAAACCGTATGATAAAATTGCCGAGACAGAACCCACTGACGAAGATGTTGCAAATTATAAGCTGTGGTCGAAAATCGAAGGAATTACACCGTTGACACAACTGCTGACCGGGAAGATTGGCGGCGACGATACGCCTTATACGATTGTGGCGAAAAGTTACTACAAGATGGTGGATGACTCCGAAGACGTGTCGGCGGAAACAGGTACCAGCGAACTGGTAAAGACGTTGGTGATGGTGATGCTGGAAATCAGTTCGCCCTCCTTGAAGGAACCCTTGAGGTTTGTTGACAGTTCTATCCTGGCCTTTACCAATAACAACGAGTTGCCGCAACCTTTTTACCGCATCCTGGAAGATGGGACAATAGAAGGCAAGATGGTCGTTGACAAAGATGATATCGCGGGTGAATATATGGAAGTTCTTGCCTTCGACGCGAAGGAACAGGCGCTATCGATTCTTTCCGAGTATATGAAAGGAACAGAAAAGGACAAGCGCGAGATGACTTACACCATCAAGTACCTGAAACCGGAACCATTGACGAAAATTGAGCAGTAAAATAAAGCCTCAGACATTGACGTCTGAGGCTTTATTCTTATTCTTCTGAAAGATAGTTTAGCATCTCTTGCTTCCAGCTGGATGCGTTTTCATCCACGTTTCCATCATCGTCGCTGCTGGTGAGGAAGTCGTCGATATACCAGTTTCCCCGCTCCTTGACGAGTTTTACATGGATGGTCTGATCGTGGTCGCTGATATTGTTTGCCGGGTCACCTTCAAACAACCGAAATTCTACGGATACCAGATAGGAACCGTCTTTCAAAGGCTTGACGTCAACGATTCGACGGAACTTCGTATCGCCAAAATCCTGTGCCTCAATCCAATAGTCGGCCTCAAAGAAGATGCCGTCAGTCTTTTCTACTTTCTTCTGTACGGCCCGTAAAGTCTTATTCCAGTCTTTGCTGCAATACTGGTCGTCGAGCGAGGAAATCACACCGTAGGGATTCGGACTGTCCATGTTCTTGTTACAGATGGCGTATTTGTTGTACACGTCAGTAAAAATCTCCGTTGCACGTTTTTTGATTGCTTTGTATTCCTGTGCGTGACAGGCGGGAATGCCCGAAAACAGCATTCCGACGAGCAATATTGCTACATAAATATTCTTTTTCATAACCCCTTAACTTCTTTAACTTCTTAACTACTTAACCACTTTCTTCTTGTATTCTGCCTGAGCCTTCTTCATCTGGGCGATGAAGGCATCGCTGTTTTGCAGGGCACAGAAACCGATGCTGGCAGCCGTGCGGCTGTAATCGACATCACTCTGCCAATGAGCACCTACGATGACGCGACTGTTGCAGTAGTCCCATCCGCGAGTGAAAATCGCGTCGGCCCGTTCAGGAGCGATCTGTGCCAGCAGCAGTGAGATGGTCCATCCGCGCAGACTGTGACCGGAGGGGTAGCTGCCCTCGCCGCGCAACCCGTCTTCCTCATGCGACGGCATTGGGTCGTTGTAACGCTCGAAGGGGCGCTGACGGTGATAGAAGGCTTTGATATCCTTGCGCATCGGGTCGGTAGTGGCCAGACTCGTCTCCATCAGTTTCCAGATTTCAGGTGTGCCCGTCTCGGTAATCTCCAGTCCGAAGGCATCCTTCCACAGCGCATAGATTTTCGCGTGGTCGAACCATTCCGCATCGGCAATGGCCTGTGCCAGTCGCTCGGCATTCTGCCGCTGCTCCTTTCCCCATCCGTAGCGCACTGCATCAAAGGCAAACTCCGGACTCTCAAAGGCTGGCGGTGCCGGCAAGATGTTGACGAGTTGGGGCATCTGGTCGAGTTGCATATACGGTTTCACCTCCTGTGCACTGATATTCGTTGTAGCCATTATGGCGGCTACGGCCAATACAATTATCTTTTTCATGTTTCCAATATTTATCTGCGCAAAATTACGAAAATTTTCCGAAGGAAAGCAAGATAGAAGGTTGTTTTTTTGTCATTCAGAAAATTATTCCATATATTTGCACCTTCACAACAACTAATTTTAAACACAAGATGAATGCATCATTAAACAACGGAGCAACCCTTCAGAACGGGAAATACGTCATCGTAAAAACGCTGGGCCAGGGAGGCTTCGGTATCACCTACCAAGCAGTACAAAGCGACAACCAGCGGCAAGTGGCCATCAAGGAGCTGTTCATGCAGGGCATCAACGAGCGCAGCTCAGCCGATTCCACTACGGTGGTCGTCAGCAACCAGGCCAACTCGATGCCGTTCAGTCAGCAGCGGAGCAAGTTCGAGAAAGAGGCGCGCCGCCTCTCGGAACTGGACGAGCCGCATATTGTGAAGGTGTATGATTTCTTCGAGGAAAACGAAACCGCCTATTATGTGATGGACTATGTGCAGGGACGCTCGTTGGCAGACGTCTCGAAAGCGCAGGTCGTCACAGAGCAGCAAGCCTACGACTATCTGGAGCAGATGCTCGCCACGTTGCGCACCCTTCATCAGCACCACATCTGGCACCTCGATATCAAACCCGCCAATATCCTGATCAACGACCAGAACCAGCTGATATTGATTGATTTCGGTGCCAGCAAGCATATCGAGCACGGCGGCATGATGACCACCTCGTCGGCATTGGCCTATACACCCGGCTTCGCTCCCCCCGAACAGATGCAGGGCAATATGGACAAGTTCGGTCCCTGGACAGATTTCTATGCGCTGGGAGCCACCATCTATCAGATACTCACACGGCAGACACCGCCCTCCATCGCTGATATCCTGGGCGAAGGGGTAGGGGCCTTCGCGTTCTCACAGACCGTCAGCTACGACATGCAGCAGCGCATCATGTGGATGATGCGGCCCAACTACAAGGAACGTCCGCAGCAGGTGGATGATTTCTACTACTATCAGGACCCGCAGACGGTGGCCGTCAACCAGTACGGTGATGACATACCCCCGCAGCAGACACACTCCAAGAGCAACTCGATGCTGTTGGGCTTTATCGTCACAGCCCTCGTCGCCCTGCTGATCTTGTTGGTCATCTTCATCGTCAGACGACAGTCCTCCGACGACACCTCCATCGGTCAGGAGGTTGCAGCCGTTGACAGCACCGTTGCCGAGACCGTCAGCGAAGAACCCGTGGAAGAAGCCGCCCCGCAAATCCGCCGTTGGGACGGAACCTATACCGCCGAACACTGTGCCGGCGAGACCTATGGCGGCACCGCTATCTGCTTTATCACCACCATTCAGCTTTCGAGCGTCAACGGTACCGAGGAATATACAGGTACGATGTCTGTCGATGGTTATCAGACAGGATGGAGCGGCCGCATCTCAGCCACCGCTTTCGACGACAACACCATCAAGGTATGGGTGTCGAGTTCGCCAGACCAGATGTTCACCAATGGCGATGCCATCTGCCGTATCAAGTACAACGACAACGGCACGCTGAGTGCCGAATGGTTCCGCGCGATTGTTGATTGCGACTTCGTTGAACAGAACACGAAGATTACGAAAAACTGAAAAGACAAAAAATGAGGATGTGTCATTCGGCACATCCTCTCACTAGCGTGTATGACGTTCGGAAACGTCTTGTGTAGAGTTATGAATGGTTACTTATTCATTGGGGAGGAAACCCAGTTGGTTGAGCCACCTGAACAGCTCGCCTCTCTCTGATGCGTTCCATTTGTCAATGGCATCATTGTGCAGTCCGTGAGAAACAAAATGTTCCCCAGTTCAATACACACCTGGATATCAAAGGGATTTGCATATGATTTGTTTTCGGGGTGCAAAGTTACAACTTTTTTTAATAAACACTATTGAAAGCGAAAAATATCTCTGTTTTTCTCCTCTTTCTCCCTCCCTTCATGAGGGCTAGGATGGTTCCGCTTGATGGTCGAATCCCTGTTCGTTGATCAGAACACGAAGATTAAGAAGGACTAAATCACCTCGCCAAAAAGCAAAGCAAAAAGGCAGTTTAAACTGCCTTTTTTGCAGTACTTTTTTGAAAATTTAGAGCGACTGGTATGAAGTGAACCCCAAAGTTTGGACAGATTAAACACTATTGCTCATCTGGAATTGAGTCCGGTATTGTACCAACCCCGAATAGAAATCATCCTGGCGCGACAACTTCTTATTGTTTTGTGCAAACGACAGCTGGTGCTGGTGACGGCACCGGCGATAGTTTGTATTAACGACCTAAAACATGGGAATATGAAAAAGAGATTAGTTGTTGCTATAGTCATGCTTTGTAGCGTTGTGTCTGTCGTACGGGACAATAAACCCCATAAATATGGTTTCATGGGCGAATATACAGAAGTTCTTTCTTTTGATGCGAAGAAGCAGACGCTATCGGTTATTTCCGAGCATATGAAAGGAACGGAAAAGGACAAGCAGCGTTGTGATATAAATACTTCTTTTCATAATGATGTGTTTTAATGGTGTATCGTCTAATTAATATACTGGCAGCACAGACAGTTGGTAATAGAGGGTATGGGCCATGCGCTCATGCCCTTTGTCGTTGGGGTGCAGGCGGTCGACAGCGCCATCGTTGAAATAGGGTACGTATTCGTCCATCAGGGGGTAGAGACCACAAAGGGCATTGAGGTCGATAACGGGTACTGCCCATAGGTTGCCGGCTTCTTTCACGGACTCTACATATGCAGATATCCACTCGCCACATTTGTTCTGATAGTCTTCTGTGGGCTGCCAGTTTTTCTCGTTGCGATAGAATCCTGCACGATGGATGGGGGTGAGTAGCACGATCTGCTTGTCGGGATAGGTGCGCTTCACTTTGTCTAAGGCAATGTTGATGCGTCCCCGATAGGTGTCGCTATTCATATCGGGTATCCTATGCATGCGTGTCACCATGTGCTTGGGTTCGTGGATGCCTGCCATCACTTCTTCTTCCTGTTCGATGAACCATTGGCCGATGGGTACTCCTGCGTTGAAGTCGTTGGTGCCGATGAAGATCAGGATGGCATCGACGTCCTGTCCGTGTTCCGTCTGCAGCTGCTCGGTCTGTCGCGGAATATCGTTCCATTGCCTGCCGCTGACGGCATAGACGTATGGGGTGATGTGGAGCCATTGTTGAAGCAGGTTCCAGTATTTGTTTTGCGCGGCGGCGTTCTTGGGGTCAGTGATGGAGTCGCCAAAGAATGCTACGCGTTTTCCTGTCCAGGGGTGGGTGAGTGTGGTTTGCGCCACAACTGCCAGTGTGGTTGTCAGGGCGATGAGGAGGTAGAGCAGTTTTCGTTTCATAGATGTATGATTAATGCATGTGCAAAAATACAAATTAATTCTTAATGCATCATGCTTCATGCGTAATTATTTTCCGATTTATTTTGTTCTGTGCCCAACTTTTCGTACCTTCGCGTTCAGATTTATCAATCATTGAACTCTCAAAAACTAAAAAAACGATACTGTTGCAATGGATATCAAGGAATTACTGAATCGTACGGACCGTTTTGCGGCGAATGCCGGCTGTAGGATTACGGAGGTGGACGAACAGCACGCTGTGGCTGAAATGACGGTGACGAAAGGCCACCTGAACGGTGGGAATGTTTGTCAGGGTGGAGCGCTGTTTACATTGGCCGACTTGGCTATTGCCGCTCTGATGAACTGTCAGGGACAGCTCACGTTCGGCATCAGCAACAGCATCATGTATGTGTCGAGTGCGAAAGAGGGTGATGTGCTTCGTGCGGAAGCCGTCAGCGTGGCCGACCACCATAAGATTCCTGCCGTCGAGGTGAGGGTGACAAACCAGGAAGGAAAGCTGATTTGTCATGTGACGGGTATGGGTTATCGCAAGGCGGTGGCCATAGACCAGGTGTAATTATCGTGATGCTTCTGTAAACGCATCCATGATGACGGTTGGACGATGATGGTCGAAGGCTCCAAGCGGATAGTGACCTTCAGCTTCAGGTGCCCAGTAGAAGACGCCCAGACAATGACCGTCGCATTGGTTGCGGGCAGCATCGATGATGGCAGTCATGATTTTTTTGCCCTCGACGGGTTTCTTTGCCTCTACACCCGTTTCTACGATCATCAGCTTACAACCGTATTTCTTGTTTAGGGCCTTGATGTTGCTGACGAAGCTACTGATGGTTTCACGGTAGTCGTGGGCTAGGCCGGCTTCTTTGTCCCAATAGGGATAGACACTGATGCCGATGAGGTCCCAATGGGTTCCATACTGGCGTAGGCCGTCGAAGATGAAATTGTATCGGACGGGGTCGCAGCCGGCATCGAGGTGGATGATGACGTCGGCATTGGGATAGACGCTCTTCACAGCCTGATAGCCTGCTTCAGTGAGACCAGCATACTGTTGCATGTTTTCCTCGGCTCTGCCCATCGGCCACAAGAAGCCGTGGGTGGTTTCATTGCCTACCTGTACCCATCTGACATCGATATGGTGGTCTTTCAGCAGCTGCAGCGTTTCGCGAGTGTGTTCGGCTAACGCATATTTCATTTCGTCATAACTGAAATACTGCCAGGCGGCAGGAATAGGCTGTTTGCCAGGATCGGCCCACCAGTCGCTGTAGTGGAAGTCGATCATCAACGCCATATCGTAGTATTTGGCGCGTTTCGCCATTTCCAGCACGTCTTCCTTATTGCAGAAACCGCCTCGCGGGTTGACCCATACTCGCAGTCGAACGGCGTTGAGGCCCAGCTCTTTCATGAGTGCCGTATTTTCTCGGATTTGTCCCTGTTGGTTGTACAGTTTGACACCTCGTGCTTCGAGTTCTGTTGTTCCGCTGATGTCAGCTCCCAACCAGAACGGTTCCTGTGCTGATGCGGTAGAAACCATCATCAGGAAAACAACGATTATTCTAACTCTCATTTTAACTCCCATTTTAATTATCATTTATGTAGTTTTTGGTTGACATATCATAGTACAGGGCTTCCAACTCCTGCAAGGTGAGTTTCTTGAGCGAGCGCTCAATGAGGCTAATCAGTTCGTCGCGACGGTATTCGCCAGTGTTTAATTCAAAATCCACGGTTTTATTGTACTATTTTACGATTTTACAATTTATTTGTCATACCCTTACTTATCTATTCTCGTTCCCTCGCTCCCTCGCGCTCTCGTTTTCTTCCTCTCCTCCCTTTGGGAGGTTGGGAGGGGTCTCCCTTATCACCCTACAGGGATTGCCAGCAGCGATAACGTTTGAGGGAATGTCTTTGACGACGACAGAGCCGGCACCGATGGTGACGTTGTCGCCGATGGTGACTCCAGGCAGGATGGTGACGCTGCCTCCAATCCATACGTTGTTGCCGATGGTGACAGGCTCAGCCCATTCCCTGCGTGAGTTGCGCTCGATGGGGTCGGTGCTGTGGCAGGCTGTGTAGATGCTGACGTTAGGTCCGATGAAGCAGTCGTCGCCGATGGTGACGAATGCCTCGTCGAGTACTGTGAAGTTGAAATTGGCAAAGAACCGTTTGCCAACACGAATCTGCTTGCCGTAGTCGCAATAAAACGGCTGGATGATGAGCGTCTTGTCGTCAGCCATATAGCCGAGCAGGTCTTTCAGCATCAAGAACCGCTCTTCATAAGCGGTGGGCGGCAGATTGTTGTACTGATGGATGATGCTCTTGACAGCATTCAGTTCTTCAAGCAACTGTGGGTCAACGGCAGAATATAATTCGCCAGAAAGCATCTTTTCTTTTTCAGTCTTCATATCTTTGTTTTTTAACTCCCTCTTTAACTCCCATTTTTACTCCTATTTAGTGATTCTGCTGCAAATTTAGCAAAAAACTGATAGATTCCAATTTTTTTATGTACTTTTGTCGGTGAAATCATATAATTGTTTTTTTGGTAGTTAAGAAGTTAAGAAGTTAAGAAGTTAAAGAAGTTAAGAAGTTAAAGAAGTTAAGCCGATAGTTTTATCTGATGCGAAACTTGAATCAAATAATCAATGTGTGCTGCTTTTTTCTCCTGTGGTTGCCGTTATACGGGCATGCGCAGCAGTTGACGATCGTGGAGCTGAATGTGGAGAATGTATTCGATACGCAGGACGATTCTCTGAAAAACGACCAGGAATGGTTGCCAGAGTCGCCGCGTCATTGGACGCGCCGTAAATATTGGGACAAGTTGAACCATTTAGGACAGGAGATTATTGCTTGCGGAGAATCTGAAGACGGCTGGTCGTTGCCAGATCTGGTGGCCTTGTGTGAAGTGGAGAACGACACGACGATGCGTGACCTGACCAAGCGGTCGCTGCTGAGAAAGGCACATTATGAATATGTGATGACCGATTCGCCTGATGAACGAGGTATTGATGTGGTGCTGCTCTATTCGCCTTTCAGTTTTGCACCGATAGCCACACACTCCCTGCGGATAGAGCCGCTGGCTGAGATGCGGAAGACACGTGATATTCTCTATGTGTCTGGTCGTATCGTGACGGGCGACACGCTGCATGTGTTTGTGCTGCATGCACCCAGTCGCTATGGTGGTGAACGGGCAACGCGTCCGTTCCGGTTGCATGTGATGAACCGATTGTGTGCAGCTATCGACTCGATTCACGTAACCAGTCCTTTGGCCAAGATGATCGTGTTGGGCGATTTCAATGATACGGCTGACGATGTGGCTCCGCAGCTGTTGTTGCAGCATGGAATGGTGAATGTGTCGAAAGGTGCGGTGGGGCGCAATGGAGCAAAGGGAACGTATAAGTTCAAGGGCGAGTGGGAGAGCATCGACCAGATATTCGTCAGCGAGGATTGGGCGACGCAACCTCATGACTGTCAGCTGTTTGATGCTCCGTTCCTGTTGGTAGAAGATGATAAATATGGTGGTGTGATGCCTCGTAGAAACTTTATCGGTATGCGCTACAACAAAGGTTTCTCAGACCATCTGCCGCTGGTGCTGAGGATAGGAGTCCACAGTCGTTAATAATGAATGGATTCTATTTGATGACCTTGATGACTGCATTGGTTTGGGGGAGTTTCTTTCCGTTGTTCTTAGGGTCAACGCCACGAATGCGCAGCTCTTTCATCCTAAAACAAAGTTCGAAGGCAGAGGACGAGCACTTGGGTTTCTTGCCGTTGAGCGTTGCCACCGTCAGGTCCTTGCAGTTCATAAATGCCCGTTTCTTAACCGCCACGTTGTCACCAGGAATGATCACTTCTTTCAGACCAGTAAGGGCAAAAGCCATACTCTCTATGTACTGAATGCTTTTGGGAATGACAACCTCCGTCATCTTTGCCAGGCCGTAAAAGGCAGATTTTCCGATACCTACTACCTTATAGGTGACATCCTTGTGCTTGACGATGTTTGGAATCTCCACGCGACCGCTGAGAACGCTGCGCACTTCGCCTGTTACCTCCACCGTATTTTTCGAACGAATCTTATAGTGAAGCTTTCCGTATTTGAAGACGAGTCCCTTGTCGCCTGTCTGTTCCTTTACCTTGACGGTAGTTTTGGTCGTCGGCTGACTGACGGTAGGTACGTTTTCTATGGGCTGGTCGTCAAAAGGATTTTGTGCACCAACCTTTGTTGCTCCTGCTGTCAGCAGGGCAAGCATCGTGATCAATTTGCATATTCGTTTCATGGTCGTTTGCATAATGGTTTAGCGTTATTTAAATCATTTTGCAAATATACGGATAAATGAGAGAAGAACAAAATAAATCACATTTATTTTTTCTTCCGAATGAAAGTATATTCAGCGCAGCTAAATTACGGATAAGCGAGGACAATACAAAATAAAATCGCCCTTTTATGTAATTTTGACCTTCTTTGACTGTGATGTTTGACAGATTTTATTCTAAAATTCAAAAAAATGTTGCGATTAAATTTTGTATTTCAAAATAATCAGGTATCTTTGCACTCGAAATGAGAATCGTATCACATAGGAAATTGGTCGAGTTCTATAGTTCGGAAGGACATGGGGACTCCCAATCTGCCCTTGAGCGATGGTATGATATTGCAGAGAGGGCAGAATGGAAAAATCTGTCGGATATAAAAGTCGATTTCCCTGCAACAGATTATGTAGGCAACCAGCACTATGTGTTTAATATCAAAGGGAATAAGTATCGACTGATAGTAGTTGTGAAGTTCACGATAGGACATATTTTCATTCGTTTTGTGGGAACACATAGTGAATACGATAAGATAGATGTATCAACAATATAATAAGGAGGAATGATGATGAGTAAGATAACAAAAGAACAATATGACTTCGCTCTGGCACGAATAGAGGAACTGCTACCTCTGGTAACAGATGAGACGCCAGCCAACGATCGGAACGCTGTGGAACTGACGATGATGTCTGATGTGGTGATTGCCTATGAGAAAGAGCATTTCCCCATCAGCAAGCCAACGGTTGCGCAGCTGATTGAACTTTCGCTGAAAGAAAAGCAAATGAGCCAAAAGCAGTTAGCGATAGAAATTGGGGTCAGTCCGTCTCGCATCAACGACTATATTTCAGGTCGCGCAGAGCCCACGCTGAAGATTGCCCGTCTGCTATGTACCACCCTGGGCATCACTCCTGCCGCCATGCTTGGCTGTTGAAAAAAGGTTTAAGGTTTCGTTGGGGAAACGGAAACAGATTACATTATAGAACATAAGGGCGTACAGATTCATGTCTGTACGCCCTTATGAGTACTATCAAGCTTGTCGTTACTTCACCACAACTTTCTTTGTTGTGCCGTCGCTCGTATGATCAGGAGAACCGCCCCCAGATCCTATGCTCATTCGCTCCAGCTTACCACACGAATACTTAGTTCGTAAAGCAGATAGAGCGGAATGCTTACTAGTATCAGAGTCATCAAGTCGGGTGGCGTAATAATGGCTGCAACCAACAGAATAACAATGAAGGCATGTTTGCGATATTGGGCAAGCATCGATGAGGTGATTACTCTCATCTTTCCAAGGAAGAATGCTATGACGGGTAGTTGAAACACAATACCCATAACCAACGTCAGTGATACAAAGGTGGAAATATATGAATCAAGCGTAATATTGCTCACCACCTTTGCAGATACGCTGTAGGTTCCAAGGAAGCGGAATGAAATAGGGAACAGCACAAAGTAACTCATCAGCACTCCAAGAATAAACAGCGCATAGATGATTCCTGCTACCTGAACGGAATACTTTCGCTCATTATCATAGAGAGCAGGCGAGACGAATCGGAACAGTTCAAATAATATATAAGGTGAAGCTCCCAGCACACCAAGATATACTGCCGTAGTGATATGCGTCATGAACTGACTCGACAAATCGGTAGCTATCATATCAACGTGGAACTCGTTAAATCGGAAGTCTATACCAACAGCCTGCATCACTTGTTCCAGCCAGCGATATGTGCAGAAGTCCCACTCACTGGGTGCCATCAGTACTTGCCATGTAGTATCCTTGAAACAGAATACCACAATGGCGATTACCGCTGTTACTCCAAGTATGCGAAACAACATCTGGCGCAACACCTCAAGGTGTCCGCCAGTTGTCATCATCGCCTCATCATGACCAGCGTCATGATGGCTGTTCGTCGTTTTCTTTATCTTCATTGGCTTCCTGTTGCTGCTTCTCAGGCTCTTCAGGAACAGGTTCGTTCATTCCTTTCTTAAAACTCTGCACACCCTGACCCAAGCCCTTCATCATTTCAGGCAGTTTCTTGCCACCAAATAATAGCAGAGCAATTCCGCCAATCAGCAGCAGCTCTGTCGTTCCAATGAATAACAATTGTGATGTGAACATTTTTATTATGTGTTCGTTACTAAAAAGATTTCACATGTTTCGAAATTGATTTCCCAGTTTCCTTCTGCTGCACTTTCCCACTGGTACTTCTGAGACATACGGTCCCACCATGATTGAAATTTTGTTCCTGTCTCACCCATGTCTTTCACCAGTTTCTCATACAGTTCGCCGTTGTCAGCTGTCAGAATCTTTGCCAACTCGTTCAACCCGTTACGACGTTCAAACAGCGACAGAATCTCTTGTTTCTCTTCAGGTGTTACTTGTCCTACTAATTTTCTTGTTGTCATAGTTACCACTCCTCTCTTTTATCAAATGGATCCAAATAGTCTAATTCCTTAATTTCTTCCTGTTCTGGCAGGAAGGCTCCATGCTTACGAATGTTGTTCAGCAACTCACGGCTGGCATTGCGTTCCAGATGTGCCATAACGCATTGCTCGTGGCTTGGCGTGTTCACCTCATGAGTTGTCTTATGGTTCAGCCAAATACAGCGTTTGCATTGCCAAGCATCGCAATGACGGCAGATGGGAGCATACTCCAACTTGTATAGTTGCTGATTCTTGATGGTAAGGTCTTCTGCTGATCTGAAATCAGGGTCGTTGATATCACCTATACACTCAGCCTCATCGTCATAATAGAATGCAGGACAAACGTAGAACTTTCCGTTTGGAGCCAACGTAATGGTCGTATCTCCAGCTCCGCAGTTGTTCATCTCCTTCAGCATCATACGGTCCGTCAACAGGTTCAGTTGTGGAGACTTTCCTCCTACATAAAGCAGCTCAACATATTTAGACAGTTCTGCCAACACGTCTTTATAGGTATTGAAGTCTTCATCTGTGAATGTCTCTACGTCCGTAATGACCATATTCAGACGTGGTGTCTTTGACAACACATCCTTCAACTCTGCATATCGTGTAAACAATTCTGCTTTTGTTGTTCGAAGTACCAAAGGAATCGCGACGACTTCTGTAGGAAATTCCCAGCCATTCAGTATAAATACGTCAGTATCGTCAATTGTGGGTTTAATCTTCGAATGATCTATTGTCTCAATCTCAGTTTTATATTCTTCAGGTAATTCTTCCTTTGGATTGACAAACTGAATCATCAGATTCTCACGCATTGCAAAACGGATTCCCTTCCTCAAAGTATCAAGTGGTATAATCTTCCTTTTCTCCTCGTCTTTGGAAAAGTCTGTTTTGGCTTCGTAATGACAGAACGACGTACTCGCATCATCCAGTTGTATTATCAAATACTGTAACATAGCATCAACAGATTTCAGGTTTCACTTCTTTTTTGTTCTTCTCAAACTCCTCGCGTTCGCCTTCCAACTCTAATTTACGATAGAGCTTGTTCCAATAGTAGTTGTTTGCACGGACACGAGCCTTATGCATCTTACAGATAGCCGTTGCTCGCTGATAAATAGTTGGTGTCTCTGCTGCGTCATAGTTCTCACCCTGACACCAAGCACAGCCGCTTGCCACTTCACAATCGATGCATTCCTGTGGACTTTGTGTCAATCTGTCAAGCGTCAGAAACGGACGTAACAGGTTCTTGTTGATACCGTCACGTACATTACCAATAATAATAGGCTTCTTTTCGCGAAGTGAATATCCTGCAAAGCGGGTACAAGGATAGAAGTTTCCTGCTGCATCAATCGACAACATTTTACCTGCTCCACACCAGTTCTGGTTTTCTAACACCTTGTCCATTGGCTTTCCGATATTCTCAGAAAAGAAAGAACAGGCATAATCCTTATAGAAGGCACCATCGATAATCGCATCTGCTAATTGCATCAGTTGGTCTTCAAATAACAGGTCGTCACCTTCATTCCAAACATCCTCAAACACACAATTGATATTCACCTCATGAATACCAAGGGAATACAAATGCAAAACGCTCTCTTTAATATAGGGAATGTCTGCACTGCTGATAGTTACTTTTGTTCCAGCACCAGGAAACTGTTCTGTCCATAATGGGATATTCTTGACAACATCCTCGTAAGAACCACGTTCTTCCTCATTCGCATCTTTGCGTTTATATATACGGTTAAGGTCGTGCTTCTGTTTGGTACCGTCAATAGTAATACCGATACTCAAGTGATTGATGTTCTTCTTGATAAATGCCTGAACCTTATCTGTATGATAGTTAATGCCATTCGTAGAAAAGGAGAAACGATAAGAGTTGAACCAATGGTGATTCCTGCGATACATTTCTATTTTAAGATAATCGCAGATTTTATCTATCAAGTCTATCTCCATGAACGGCTCACCACCGATGAAATCCCAGACCACACTCTCTTCCATAAAATCTTCTTCATGGTCTAGAATGTAGTCAATAGCTTGTTTTGCTATCTTGAAAGACATTTTTTCATCAGAGTTCTTGCCTACAAGATAACAATACTTACATGCTAATTGGCAATCTTTTGTAACGATGAACGTAATATTCTTAGCAGAATATGTCTGCCAAGAACGATCAGTTTCCTTTATGTTCATTATTATTTAGAAACTCCAACCTGCATTATTGACACCTTGACATGTTCCAGCACAAGTAGTGTAGCAAGAGTTGTAGCAACTACCCGTACAACTTCCTGAACAATCCGTCATACATGCATAAGTACAGCCATCATTACAATGATTATAGCAGCCACCAACACAACTTCCAGAACAATTATATTGACAACCATACTGACATCCCATAGGACTCTTTTCTGCAGCTTTTGATAAGAAAGGGAGATTTGACAGGGCTATCGCACCTAAAATAGGCAACGCACCTTTGGCTGCTTTTTTGAAAAACTCCCTTCGCGACTGGAGTTCTTCGTTCTTTTTAGTCTTCATAACGTTAGAAGTTTAAGTTGCCTTCTAACTCCCGAATTCAGCGTTGATAATAGATTTAGGTAATGGAAACAAAAAAGGCATGGGAGTTTCTACTTTCGCCCATCCCTGTTGTCAGGCCTTCGCATTGCCCCCATGTAAGGATAAGCAACGCAGTTAGCCCACGCCAAGTGATATTATATACAATCAACTCGGCACTATACCTTATTATATTTAGTACCTGCTAGGATATAAATCACCCACGCAGACGTTTATCGTTGCATTTACCTCTGTACATGGATTCAAAGTTGCGAAGTTTGAGTATACAGAATGGTAACGTCCGTAAACGCCTTTTCGAGACCAGCCCTACAAGCGGCTTCGCGGTCTCTGTCCATCGATGTCTTGACCCACCAGCCCCAATGGAACTAACTGAGTCGAGGGCAAAGATAGTGATTTTATTTTTACCACGCAAGCGTTTAAGAAGTTTTTTTCGTTTTTTATGAAGAAAAAGTAAACTAAAGGTTAAAGGTTACGGTTAACGGTTAAAGAAACAACGGGAAGACCGGACATTGATTTTTAGACTTAAAGAGCCGAAATCTATCAGGTTTTACAGGGAATAATAATGTACGTGTGGCTGGAAAACAGGTTGACATAAAAAGGATTTCTGAAACGGAAAAGAAAACGACGGATTTTTTGGAAATCCGTCGTTGGGTTATAAAGCCGTAGTGTTATAAAACCGCAGAGTCATAAAACTGTTTGCAAAATGGTATATATATGCATTTTGGTTATTGTATTTTTTGAAATCTCATGCAAAATTTTGAAAAATAGACTGTCAGACTGACAGAACGCTGATAAACACAGGGGCTGCAGTCTTGAAAAGAGTGACAGAGACTGACAGGAGACTGACAGGTTTTGGAAGGTAAAAGGTATGCTTTCGGACAAAATTCTCTAGAGAATTTGTTGCGAAAGCTATCCTCTTACAAAAAATTCTCTAGAGAATTGTGTTATAGAGAAAAGTGGCTGAAAAATGATAGTTAAAGGAAAGGTTTTGCGAATGTTAAGTATTGAATATCAGTGCGTTGTATTTGTTTTCGAAAAATGATAAAATGGAGGTTAAAATGACAGAAACGGGCGGAATTGAGACTGAAATGTTGTTGGAAAGAGTGCAAAATGTGGCAAAAATGAAGAAAAAACGCTTATAAATTGCTTTTTTGATGAAAATTAACATGCATATAATTGCACGAAATAGCATATTTATACGGTATTTTTAGGCAGTTTCTTTTATTTTGTCAAGATATTTCCTGTCAGTCTCCTGTCAGTCTCTGTCAGTCTTAAAACGATGTAACTTGCTGATACACAGGTTTCCTGTCAGTCTGACAGTCTTTTTTGTGTTTTTTGAGGGGTAGCTTGGCATTTTTCACTTAAAGAACCATTTCTTGATTAGATTGGTTGTCGAAAAATAAAAATAATGTGCAAGAAAAGGTGGTTTTATATAAAATATGTGTAACTTTGCACCCTAAAAGAAATAAGAAGGTAAGAAAAGAATATGTTTGAGAATTTAAGTGACAGATTAGAGAGATCCTTTAAGATTCTTAAAGGAGAAGGAAAGATAACAGAAATCAACGTTGCCGAGACGATGAAGGATGTGCGTCGTGCCCTGTTGGATGCCGACGTCAACTACAAGGTGGCAAAAACTTTCACCGATACAGTGAAGGAAAAGGCGCTGGGTATGAACGTGCTCACAGCCATCAAACCTGGACAGTTGATGGTGAAGCTGGTTCACGACGAGTTGGCAGAGCTGATGGGTGGCGAGGCCGTTGGCCTGAAGTTGGAAGGTCGTCCTTCGATTATCCTGATGTCTGGTTTGCAGGGTTCTGGTAAGACCACGTTTAGCGGTAAGCTGGCGAATATGCTGAAGAACAAGCAGCACAAGAAACCATTGCTGGTGGCTTGTGACGTGTATCGTCCGGCTGCCATCCAGCAGTTGCATGTGGTAGGTGAACAGGTGGAAGTACCCGTTTACTCCGAGCCTGAGAACAAAAACGTCAACGAGATTGCCGACCACGCCATCCAGGAAGCAAAAGCCAAGAGCTATGATGTCGTCATCATCGATACCGCCGGTCGTCTGGCTGTCGATGAGGAGATGATGAACGAGATAGAGAGTCTGAAAAATCATGTGAACCCCGATGAGACGCTGTTTGTCGTTGACTCGATGACTGGTCAGGATGCTGTGAATACGGCAAAGGAGTTCAACGACCGTCTGGACTTCGACGGCGTGGTGCTGACGAAGCTCGACGGTGATACCCGTGGTGGTGCAGCCCTGAGTATTCGTACGGTGGTTACGAAGCCTATCAAGTTTATTGGTACAGGCGAGAAAATGGAGGCGATAGATGCTTTCCATCCGACTCGTATGGCCGATCGTATCTTAGGTATGGGCGATGTGGTCAGTCTCGTGGAGCGTGCACAGGAGCAGTTTGACGAGGAAGAAGCTCGCCGTCTGGAAAAGAAGATTCGCAAGAACCAGTTCGACTTCAACGACTTCATGAATCAGATTCAGCAGATTAAGAAGATGGGTAACCTGAAAGACCTCGCAGGAATGATTCCTGGTGTGGGCAAGGCCATTCGAGATGTTGATATCGATGATGATGCCTTCAAAGGCATCGAGGCTATTATCCAGAGTATGACACCCAAAGAGCGCAGTCATCCAGAACTCTTGAACACCAGTCGCCGTATGCGTATCGCCAAAGGATCGGGTACGAATATCCAAGAGGTAAACCGACTGATCAAACAGTTCGACCAGACCCGTAAGATGATGAAGATGGTTACTGGCGGCGGTATGAAGAATATGATGGGAATGATGAAAGGCGGAATGCCGAAAATGAATTAAAAAGCCTCACCCCCGACCCCTCTCGCAGGGAGAGGGGAGTGAATAGTTTGGCTTGCTGGAGAAAAAAATGCTTGCTGAGAATATAACGCTTGCTGAGAAAAAAGGATGACTTATGGGTAGGATATATGAAACAGCTGCTCCTGACAGGTATGATATTCTAAAGGAATATGCCAGAAAAAACAGGCGGAATCCTACTGATAGTGAAACAATCTTGTGGGAAGCCCTACGCAGAGAAATTAAAGGCTACAAGTTTCGTAGGCAACATCCTTTAGGCGATTATATAGTTGACCTTGTATGCTTGCCCTTGAAATTAGTCATAGAAGTTGACGGGGAATATCATGATACAGAGGCTCAACAGCAGGCAGACCAATATCGCACAGAATTCTTGGAAAGCAAAGGATACTGTGTCGCAAGGTTCAAAAACGCGGTAGTCAATTGTGATGTAAAGACTGTCATCGACAGAATAAAGGATATAATAAATAAGATAGAGAACAATCATGAATAACGTGGATAATCAAGGGAACGCATCTACTCCCCTCTCCCTGCGAGAGGGGTCGGGGGTGAGGCTGATTGACGGCAAGGCTACTGCTACCCAAATCAAGGCTGAGATTGCCGAAAAGGTAAAGAAGATTGTGGAGAACGGCGGCAAGCGTCCGCATCTGGCTGCTGTCCTCGTAGGTCATGACGGCGGCTCGGAAACGTATGTCAAAAACAAGGTGATTGCCTGTGAACAGTGTGGATTCCAATCGACGCTGATACGCTATGAGGCAGACATTACGGAAGAGGAACTGCTGGCGTGCGTGGATAAATTAAATAAGGATGAAGACGTGGATGGCTTCATCGTCCAGTTGCCTTTGCCTAAACATATCGATGAGCAGAAAATTATCGAGGCAATCGACTATCGCAAGGATGTAGATGGATTCCACCCCATCAATGTGGGACGAATGGCTATCGGTCTGCCCTGTTTTATCTCTGCCACACCGTTAGGTATCCTGACGCTGCTGAAGCACTATCAGATAGAGACCAGTGGCAAGAAGTGTGTGATACTGGGGCGTTCGAACATCGTGGGCAAGCCAATGGCTCAGCTGATGATGCAGAAACAGTTTGGCGACGCAACGGTAACCGTTTGTCACAGTCATTCGAAGGATTTGAAGAAGGAATGTCTGGAAGCAGACATTATCATTGCGGCTATCGGCAAACCGAACTTCGTGACGGCTGATATGGTGAAGGAAGGTGCTGTGGTCATTGATGTAGGTACCACCCGTGTGCCTGATGCCAGTCGTAAGAGCGGTTTCCGCCTGAACGGTGACGTGAAGTTTGACGAGGTGGCAGAGAAATGTTCTTATATCACTCCTGTTCCCGGCGGCGTAGGTCCGATGACCATCTGCTCGCTGATGATGAACACGCTGAAGGCAGGGGAGGAGGATAATGCTTAATGCTTAATGCTTAATGCGTAATGATGACGGCTGAGGAGTGGTATCAGAAAGGGAATGAGTACAGGCGCCAAAGCGACTGGAAACATGCCATCGACTGTTATATGGAAGCAATCGCGCTTGACCCGCAGTCGCCGGCTGTAGAAGCCAAAAGGATGTTGGAAGACATATTGAATTTTTATCATAAGGACTCGTATAATCCATAGGACCCCTCCCGGCCTCCCCTAAAGGGGCGGAGAAGGAGGATGGAGAGAAGTAAACTTGTAAGCTTGTAAGCTTGTAAACTTGTAAAAAAATACAACTATGAGTAAAATGAAAGGTGCCATCGTGGTAAACACCGACAGATGCAAGGGCTGCCAGCTGTGCATTGTCGCCTGTCCGCAGGATGTGATTGCCCTCGCACAGAAAAAAGTAAATGTTCATGGCTACCCGTATGTGGAGCCGGCCCAGGCAGAAAAGTGTGTCGGCTGTGCTTCATGTGCTGTTGTATGCCCTGATGGATGTATCACTGTTTATCGTAAAAAAGTGGAGGATTAAACATGGCAGAACAGAACAACAAAGCAAATCAACAGGAAGTGAAGTTGATGAAAGGCAATGAGGCGATCGCCCATGCTGCTATTCGCTGTGGTGCCGACGGATATTTCGGTTATCCGATTACTCCACAGAGTGAGGTGTTGGAGACGCTGGCGGTGCTGAAGCCGTGGGAGACAACCGGTATGGTGGTCTTGCAGGCTGAGAGCGAAGTGGCGTCAATCAACATGATTTACGGAGGTGCTGGCGCCGGAAAGCGCGTGCTGACTTCTTCATCGAGTCCGGGTGTGGCCCTGATGCAGGAAGGTATCGCGTATATGGCTGGTGCTGAAATCCCTGGTCTGATTGTCAACGTACAGCGTGGCGGTCCTGGCTTGGGAACCATCCAGCCGTCGCAGAGTGACTATTTCCAGGCTACTCGCGGTGGTGGTAATGGTGACTACTATGTGATTACGTTGGCTCCGAACTCCGTACAGGAGATGGCTGACTTTGTGGATCTGGCTTTTGAGCTGGCATTCAAATACCGCAATCCGGCAATGATTCTGAGCGATGGTGTCATCGGACAGATGATGGAGAAGGTGGTGCTTCCCGAACAGAAGCCCCGTCGTACGGAAGAGGAAATCCGTAAGGAATGTCCTTGGGCATCTATCGGCCGCACACCCGATCGTGATCCGAATATCATCACTTCATTGGAGTTGAAACCGGAGGTGATGGAGCAGCGCAACCTGCATCTGCAGGCGAAGTATGCAGAAATCAAGGAGAAAGAGGTACGCTTTGAGACCCAGCAGATGGATGATGCCGAATACATGATCGTATCGTTCGGCAGTGCATCACGTATTGCCGAGAAAGCTATCGAACTGGCTCGTGAGGAAGGTATCAAGGCTGGTTTGTTCCGTCCGATTACCCTCTGGCCGTTCCCGGAGAAGCAGATTGCTGAGATGGTCAAAGGCAAGAAGGGTGTGCTCGTAGCAGAAATCAATGCCGGACAGATGGTTGAGGATGTTCGACTGGCTGTCAACGGTGCTGTTCCCGTAGAACATTTCGGACGATTGGGTGGTATTGTCCCCGATCCAGAGGAAATCGTGAACGCTTTAAAGGAGAAACTGATGTCTCGAAAGTAAAAAAGGAAGTAAAATGGAAAACAATATCATTGCACCAGAGAATCTGGTATATAAGAAACCTACCTTGATGAACGAGACCCCGATGCACTACTGTCCGGGTTGTTCACATGGTGTGGTCCATAAGTTGGTGGCAGAAGTCATCGAAGAGATGGGAATGATGAATAAGGCAGTAGGCGTCAGCCCCGTAGGTTGTGCCGTCTTCGCCTATCGTTATCTGGATATTGACTGGTCGGAGGCTGCTCACGGACGTGCTCCTGCGGTAGCAACAGCCATCAAACGTTTGTGGCCCGACCGTCTGGTCTTCACCTATCAGGGTGACGGTGACCTGGCTTGTATCGGTACAGCTGAAACCATTCACGCATTGAACCGTGGTGAGAACATTACAATTATCTTTATCAATAATGCCATCTATGGTATGACGGGTGGTCAGATGGCTCCGACGACCCTGCTGGGTCAGAAGACAGCAACCTGTCCTTATGGCCGTACGCCAGAATTGCACGGATATCCTTTGAAGATGACGGAGATTGCTGCACAGCTGGAAGGAACCTGCTATGTCACTCGCCAGAGTGTGGAAAGTGTCGGTTCTATCCGTAAGGCGAAGAAAGCAATCCGCAAAGCTTTCGAGGCTTCTATGCAAGGAAAAGGTTCCTCGTTGGTAGAAATCGTGTCAACGTGTAACAGTGGTTGGAAACTCTCACCCGTGAAAGCCAACGAGTGGATGAAGGAACACATGTTTGAATTCTATCAAAAGGGAGACCTGAAAGATACTATAACCCCCTAAGTTAGGGGGCAGGGGGTCTGAACAAGCGCAGATACCCCTCAAGTATAATCGAAAACGGGTCTGATGTTCGCTTGTTCAGACCCCCATCCCCCTAACTTAGGGGGCTAAGACAAATGAAAAAAGAAATAATCATCAGCGGTTTCGGTGGACAGGGTGTTTTGTCTATGGGCAAGATTTTGGCCTACTCAGGATTGATGGAGGACAAGGAAGTGACATGGATGCCTGCCTACGGACCGGAACAACGAGGCGGTACGGCCAATGTGACCGTTATCGTCAGCGACGATCGTATCTCATCACCCATCTTGAGCAAGTATGATGTGGCGATTGTGCTAAACCAGCCATCATTGGATAAATTCGAGTCAAAAGTAAAACCAGGTGGCATTCTGATTTACGACGGATACGGAATCATGAATCCTCCTACACGAAAAGACATTCAGGTTTATCGTATCGACGCGATGGACAAGGCGGCAGAGATGAAAAACTCGAAGGTGTTCAATATGATTGTATTGGGCGGTTTGCTGAAAGTTTGTCCAGTTGTCAGCACCGATGGCTTGAACAAAGCACTCTTCAAGTCGCTGCCTGAACGTCATCACAGTATGATTCCGTTGAACATGCAGGCCGTAGAAGAGGGTATGAAGATCATTCATGAGTAATGATTTTGCAGAATCATAAGATGGGCGTTTCCTATACCTTATTATATATATAAGGAATGGAAACGTCTATTTTGTTTTTTTAACGCAAGAAAATAAGAAAAAATGACGTTTTTGGGATAAATAATGGGCTATTTTTCCCAATATGTGCACGAAAACATTAGATTTTTACAAAAAAATTTGGTGGTTTCATTTATTTTCTTTTCCTTTGCAGCGAAATTACATACATTAACAAGAGATACATATCTTTTAATATTCATTAAATTATAAGAACATGAAAAAGTTATTTTTACTGTTTGCTGTCGCAATGATGACAGTTTCTGCTTCTGCACAGGTAACTGTTGAAGGAAGCAAGTTCACAGACAACTGGAGCATTGGTATCCAGGGTGGTGTAGCCACAAAGACCAACAACAACCGTTGGTTGCACAACTTGAACGCAAACGCTGGTCTTCGCATCGGTAAGGAAATCACTCCAGTGTTCGGTCTTGTTGCTGAAGGTAATGTTTACTTTGGTGATCGTGCAATGGACCTCGGTACCATTAACTACACTTTCGCTAAGTCTCTGAACGTAAACTTGCTGGGTAAAGTAAACCTGAGCAACCTCTTCGGTGGTTACAAAGGTGAGCCTCGCCTCTTTGAAGTTAGCGCTCTCTTTGGTTATGGTTGGTTGCACGGCTTCGGTGGTTACGAGCACTTCGGTGGTGGCTTCGTGACCTATACAGAACTTCTTCAATACGCAGTAAATCAGGCATGGGGTAATGTACGAGCTGTTGATAACGTAGAGATGCCTGCACTTAACAAGCTGACTTCTAAGGCTGCTATCGACTTCACTTTCAACCTTGGTGCAAAGAAAGAGTGGCAGATTTTCATCCAGCCTTCTATCAACTTCTATGACCTGAACGACTTCAAGTACAACATCAACAAGTCTTTCGTTCAGTTGAACGCTGGTGTTGTTTACAAGTTCAAGAACTCTAACGGTACTCACAACTTCAAGATTGCTCAGCTCCGCGACCAGGCAGAGATCGACGCTCTGAACGCTCAGATCAACGAACTCCGTAACCGCAAGCCTGAGGTTATCACCAAGGAAGTTATCAAGGAAGTTCAGGTTGGTAAGGAAGTACGCGTAGAAGACCTCGTATTCGTAACCTTCGCACAGGGCAAGTACAACTTGACCAACGAGGCTAAGGCAGCTCTCGACAAGGTTAAGGAAGGTGCTCACGTACAGGTTGTAGGTACCTGCTCACCTGAGGGTAGCAAGGAACTCAACGACCGTCTGTCTCAGAACCGTGCAAACGCTGTTGCTGACTACCTGAAGGGTCGTGGTGTTATCGTTGACGAGGCTATCGGTAAGGGCGTACAGGGTACAACCTCTAACCGTCTGGCTATCGTTTACGTAAAATAAACGATTGACACATTCAAGTAATTAGAGTAATAACCTTATTACATAACTCCGAATCCCCGGTGCGTGAAGCATCGGGGATTTTTTTGTTGCTAAATAGTTGGTTGTTCCATAAAAACTCGCTACCTTTGCAAATTGTTAGAAAAAGGCTGAAATAGTTAACATATTCAGTTGTAAAAGAATTAGATAACTTCAAAATTGATATGAAGCATCAGTTGCGCAGTGCTGTATGCACAGAAGGTAGAAAGATGGCAGGTGCCCGTGCATTATGGGTAGCTGCAGGAATGAAACAAGAACAGTTTGGTAAACCCATCATAGCTGTCGTAAACTCCTTTACGCAGTTTGTGCCCGGTCATACACATTTGCATGAGATCGGGCAAATCGTCAAAAAGGAAATCGAGGCGATGGGCTGCTATGCTGCTGAGTTCAATACGATTGCCATCGACGACGGTATTGCGATGGGGCATGATGGTATGCTCTACTCATTGCCCAGCCGCGACATCATTGCCGACAGTGTGGAGTATATGGTGAATGCGCACAAGGCGGATGCGATGATCTGTATCTCCAACTGCGATAAGGTGACACCGGGTATGCTGATGGCTTCTATGCGTCTGAACATCCCCGCTGTGTTTGTCAGTGGCGGCCCTATGGAGGCGGGTCGTTGGCGTGGTGAGAATGCTGACTTGATTACAGCAATGGTGAAAGGTGCAGATCCAACGGTAAGTGATGAAGATATGCGCCAGTTGGAAGGTTGCGCCTGCCCTGGTTGCGGTTCCTGTTCGGGTATGTTTACCGCAAATTCCATGAACTCGTTGACAGAAGCTATCGGTTTGTCGCTGCCAGGCAACGGAACAATATTGGCCACACACGTTCTCCGTACAGAGCTGTTCAAGCAGGCTGCACGTCAAATTGTAAAGAACGCGATGGCTTATTATGAGGAAGGTGATGAGCGTGTTCTTCCGCGAAGTATCGCTACGCGAGAGTCATTCTTCAACGCGATGAGTCTCGATATTGCGATGGGTGGCTCAACCAACACGGTGCTTCATCTGTTGGCCGTAGCGCAGGAAGCTGGTGTTGACTTCACCATGAAGGACATCGATGATTTAAGCCGGAAGGTGCCCTGCTTATGCAAACTTTCTCCCAATACGCAGAAATATAGCGTGCAGGAATGTAACCGTGCTGGTGGAATCCTTGGTATCATGAACGAACTCAACAAGGGTGGTCTTATCGACGGCAGTTGTATGCGTGTTGATGGCATGACTGTGGAAGAGGCGATGAAGAAATACGACATACCCAAATGGACTAAGTATGCTGACTATTTTGGAAAGGATCAGTTGAATCCTCCAACGGGCATTTATTTTGCTGCCCCAGGAGGACGTTTTTCAACTCAGATGGGCAGTCAAGACCATTATTACACCTCTCTCGACGATGACCGTATCAATGGCTGTATCCGTGATTTGGATCACGCTTACACGAAAGACGGCGGATTGGCTGTGTTGTTTGGCAATATCGCGCAGGATGGCTGCGTGGTTAAGACTGCCGGCGTTGCGCCTGAACTGTGGCATTTCCGCGGTCCTGCTGTCGTTTTTGATTCTCAGGAAGATGCCTGCGAAGGAATATTGGGCGGAAAAGTGAAGAGTGGCGACTGTGTTGTCATCACCCACGAAGGTCCGAAGGGTGGTCCCGGTATGCAGGAGATGCTCTATCCTACATCTTATATCAAGAGTATGCATCTGGGAACGGAGTGTGCATTGATTACTGACGGCCGTTTCTCTGGTGGAACGAGTGGCCTGAGTATTGGTCACATCTCTCCGGAAGCTGCTTCTGGTGGTAATATCGGTAAGATCAAAGATGGTGACATCATAGAAATAGACATCCCTTCACGCAGTATCAATGTGCTGTTGTCTGATGAGGAATTGGCTGCACGTCCGCAACAGCCGATGAAGCGTAACCGTGTGGTCAGCAAGGCTTTACGTGCTTACGCGCAGAGTGTGGCAAGTGCAGATAAGGGAGGGGTAAGAATCGTATAAGACCCACCCCCAACCCCTCCCTGTATGGAGGGGAGTAAATAGATATATGATTGAAAAGAATACAAAAAGTATGATATATTGATGAACCAAGTAAACCAAAAAGAAAACGTATCTACTCCCCGCCCTTCAGGGAGGGGGACGGGGGAGGGTCGTCTGATCACAGGTTCTGTTGCTCTAATGCGTGCGTTGCAGGCTGAGGGAGTGAAGACTATCTTCGGTTATCCTGGTGGTAGTATCATGCCCGTTTATGATGCGCTGTACGATTATACCCGCGGGGCAAACAAATGCTTTGACCATATTCTCGTGCGCCATGAACAAGGAGCTACACACGCTGCAGAGGGCTATGCCCGCGTATCTGGTGAAGTGGGTGTAGCGTTGGTGACCAGCGGTCCTGGCGTTACCAATACGCTGACGGGTATTGCGGATGCGATGCTCGACTCCACACCGATTGTGGTGATAGCCGGTCAGGTGCCTATCTCTGCCTTGGGTACTGATGCATTTCAGGAGGTCGATCTTGTAGGTGTGTCGCAGCCTATCTCCAAATGGAGTTACCAGATTCGTCGTGCGGAGGATATCGCGTGGGCAGTGAGTCGTGCATTCTATATCGCTCGTAGCGGTCGTCCTGGTCCTGTTGTGCTCGACTTTGCCAAAAATGCACAGGTTGAGCAGATTGAGTGGCAGCCTACGAAGGTTGATTTCGTGCGTTCCTATGTGCCTTATCCCAAGTTGGATGAGCAAGCTGTACGTGAGGGCGCAGAACTGATCAATCAGGCCAAACGTCCGTTGGCATTGGTAGGGCAGGGCGTAGAACTCGGTCATGCACAGGAGGAACTGAAAGCATTCTTGGAGAAAGCCGATATTCCTGCCGGTCGAACGATGCTCGGACTTTCGGCGTTGCCATCGAACCATCCGCTGAACGTCGGCATGTTAGGTATGCACGGCAATTATGCTGTCAACCTGAAGGAACAGGAGTGTGATGTGCTTATCGCGATTGGAATGCGTTTCAGCGACCGAGTTACAGGAAATATCAAGACCTATGCCAAGCAGGCTAAGGTTATTCATCTCGATATCGACCAGAGCGAAATTGATAAAAACGTACAGACAACGGTCGCTGTTGTTGCCGATTGTAAGGAGTCGTTGCCTGCTCTTACGGCTTTGCTTGATAAACGGCAGCATCAGGAGTGGCGCGATTCGTTCAAGGAATTGGATGAGAAGGAACGTGTGAAGGTTATCGAACCAGCCATTCATCCTCAAGAGGGTCCGTTGCTGATGGGTGAAATCGTTCATGCTGTGGCAGAACAGGCTGCCGATGATGCCATTCTTGTGACTGATGTCGGACAGAATCAGTTGTTTGCTACCCGTTATTTCAAATACCATCATAAACGCAGTCTTTGTACCAGCGGTGGTTTGGGAACGATGGGTTATGGTATGCCGGCGGCTATCGGCGCTGCGTTTGCAGCACCCCATCGTCAGGTGTGTTGTTTCATGGGCGATGGCGGTTTTCAGATGTGTATTGAGGAGTTGGGAACGATTATGGAACAGCAAGTGCCTGTGAAGATGATCCTGTTGAACAACAACTATTTGGGTAATGTGCGTCAGTGGCAGGATATGTTCTGGCAGCGTCGTAAGTCGTTTACCAAGATGATGAATCCCTGCTATGAGTCAATTGCTCAGGGCTATGGTATTCCCTATCAGGCTGTTACCGACCGCAAGGACTTGGCTGCTGCCGTTGAGAAAATGTTGCAAACCGACGGTCCTTTCTTGATGGAGTGTGCCATTAAGGAGGACGATGATGTGTTGCCGATGACTCCTCCAGGAATGAATGTCAATGATATGATGTTGGAAATATAAAGACCCTCCCTCCAGCCCCTCCCTGTTATGGAGGGGAGTGAATAGTTAAACAATGAAATACAGAATTCTATAAACAAGGATGAATAATAAGCAAGAAAAAGTTTCTACTCCCCTCCATAACAGGGAGGGGCAGGGGGGAGGGTCTTCACTCTTTACCCTCCTCGTTTATTCTGAGAACGTGGCGGGTATCTTGAATCAGATTACCGCTGTGTTCACACGCCGACAGGTGAATATCGAGAGTCTGAACGTGTCTGCGTCCAGCATCAAGGGTATTCACAAGTACACGATTACCGCCTGGAGCGATCTCGACCAGATTGTCAAGATTACCAAGCAGATAGAAAAGAAAATCGATGTCGTCAAGGCCGATTATTATACTGATGACCAGCTCTTTATACATGAAGTGGCGTTGTTTAAGATTTCTACGCCTATCTTGATGGAGCATCCGGAAATATCACGTACCATTCGTCGGCATGATGCTCGTATGATGGAAGTAAACCCCACCTACAGTACGGTATTGATGGCTGCTGTGACAGAGGATATTGCAGATTTGTTCCGTCAGTTGGACGATTTTGGTTGTATCCTGCAATATACCCGTTCCGGCAGAATTGCCGTTACACGTAGCTTTGAGGAACCCGTTTCTGATTTTTTAGACGAACAAGAACGATTAGGAAATGACAACATTCAGTAAGATAGGAAGTTATCCGTTTTTGGCCGAGCCGTTCCATTGCGACTTTACCAACCGGTTGTTTATGGGACATTTAGGTAATCACATGCTCAATGCAGCCGATTTCCATAGTACAGACCGAGGTTTCGGTATGAAATACCTGTTGGGAATTCATCGTGCATGGGTGCTGTCGCGTTTGGCTATCGAAATGGAAGAGATGCCACCGATGTATGCCCGTTTTCATGTGGAGACGTGGGTGGAGAGTGCGATGCGCTATTTCACCAGCCGTAACTTTGCGGTTGTAGGCGAAGATGGTAAACCTTATGGCTATGGTCGTAGTATCTGGGCGATGATAGATACAGAAACACGTCAACCTACCGATATCTTTGCTATCAACGATGGCTCTATCAATCAATGGATTGTAACCGACAAGGTTTGCCCTATTGATAAAGGCGGCCGAGTGAAAATGGGTGAGGACGCAGCGCTTGTCCGTTCTATCGAGACATATTATAACGATGTAGATATCAACGGACATATCAATTCCGTCAAGTATATTGAACATGTGCTCGACCTCTGGGATATGGACTGGTATCGGCAACATCAAATCAAGCGTTTCGAAATAGCTTATGTTGCAGAGGCACATGCCGGAGACCGATTAAGTTTCTATCGTGAACAGACGGGCGACAACGAATTTTGTATTCAAATTGTCAAAACCGAACCCGATAGCACAGAATCCATAGAGGTGTGTCGTAGCAAGGTGACTTTTTTGTAAATGGTTAAAGATGATATAAAATTTGGCGGTTTACTGATAATTTGTTACTTTTGCAAGCAAATTTTAAATAGGAAGCCCTTGTCGCTTTCTCGTGTAGGAAGTGAATGGACTGATAAGACGACTGCTCTCGGGTAGGGCGGGCATAGTTCATGGGGATAAGTATCATCGCAGTTGGAAGTCAACTGCATAATAAACAAAAACATTTATGGCAGAAATGAATTTTGGTGGCGTAATCGAAACAGTTGTCACCAGTAAGGAGTTTTCTTTGGAGAAAGCACGTGAAGTATTGAAGGACGAGACCATTGCTGTTATCGGTTATGGTATCCAAGGTCCCGGTCAGGCATGTAACCTGCGTGACAACGGCTTTAACGTGATTGTTGGACAGCGTGAGGGTAAGACCTACGACAAAGCTGTTGCCGACGGATGGGTACCAGGTAAGACACTCTTCTCTATCGAGGAGGCCGTTCAGAAAGGAACCATCGTTTGTATGTTGCTTTCAGATGCTGGTCAGATTCAGGTTTGGCCGAAAATCAAGCAGTATCTGACTCCAGGAAAGACCTTATATTATTCTCATGGTTTTGCAATCAACTGGAGCGACCGTACAGGTGTTATTCCTCCGAAGGACATTGATGTGATCCTTGTTGCTCCGAAAGGATCTGGTACGAGTCTTCGCACTATGTTCTGCGAGGGTCGCGGTCTGAACTGTTCATACGCTGTCTATCAGGATGCCAGTGGTAAGGCTGAGGAGAAGACCATCGCCTTCGGTATCGGTATCGGTGCTGGTTATCTGTTCAAGACAACCTTTGAACGCGAGGCAACTTCCGACCTGACGGGTGAACGCGGTTCACTGATGGGTGCTATTCAGGGTTTGCTGTTGGCACAGTATGAGGTTCTCCGTGAGAACGGTCACTCTCCTTCAGAGGCATTCAACGAGACTGTTGAGGAGCTGACCCAGAGTCTTGGTCCGTTGTTTGGTGAGAAAGGTATGGACTGGATGTACGCCAACTGTTCAACAACAGCACAGCGTGGTGCGCTTGACTGGGCACCCCGTTTCCACGATGCTATCAAACCGGTTGTTCAGGAGCTATATGAATCTGTAAAGAGTGGTAAAGAGGCTCAGATCAGTATCGACAAGAACTCTCAGCCAGACTATCGTGAGAAGCTGAATGAGGAACTTCGTGCGATGCGCGAGAGTGAGATGTGGCAGGCTGGAAAGGTTGTCCGCTCTTTGCGTCCGGAGAATAATTAGATAGCCCATCCCCAACCCCTCCCAAGGGGAGGGGAGCTAAGCCTCCAAAGGAGGGATAGGGGAGAGTTGTGAATTAAATTATACAGTAAATAAGGAACGTCTTTCTTTCAAAAGGAGGACGTTCTTTTTTTTGTGGTATGTACTTCTATTCCATAAACAGATAGGCTCCTTGAATATAGATTTGTTCATCATTGATCATTTCTTCCATAACCGTATCAATGATGTCGCTGGACAGAAGGATGTTTTTAAGTTCCGTGATATGGTGTTTTTGTTTGTCTGAAAGTAATTGGATGATTTGCTGACGAGCCGTTTTCTCGTCGCTTTTTGTCTGAGGATCGTGGCGTTTAGACAAACAAACATCGCAATGCCCGCAGTCGGTGGTACGATTCTCTCCGAAATAATTCAGTAGCATGCGGCTGCGGCATACCATATCATTCTTGACATAATCGGTCATCGCCTTGATGCGTTGGGCAAACTGCGCCTTCCGGTCGTCGTACACTTCCTTGCTGAGCACGATGTCGGCGCCGTCTTCACGGTCGCGCACATAAGTGATATAAGGTGTTTTCCTTCGAGGAATGAAATGCAGGATACTTTTCTGCGTCAATGTCTTGAGCGTCTGATACACTTGGTTCAAATCCAAGCCAGCCTGGTCAGCAATATAGCGTTCGTCGATGTAGGCATAGTCAACAAACAAATTCCCATAATTGCGCAACAAAGCCGTTATGACAGCATTTTCCTGTTGGTCGGTTTCATCCAGCCGGTACAGTTCGTGGCGGTTCAGCAGAAATTTTACACGGGCACTCGCATCCGGATCACGTTCGTATTCAATATATCCGGCACGCATGAGAATCTGCAGGGCCGCATCTACCTGTATAGGAAAGTACTTGTATGTATAGCAGAATTTTTCAATAGGAAACTCAAAGGTGCTGCCGGCACCGCTGCCCAAGCCTACCTGATAGTAGTAGGCAAGGCTCTCGTACACTTGTTGGATATATTCTTTTGCCGGATATGTGTCGTCGATGCGTTTCTGCAGTTTCTGTTCGTCGCTGTTGTTATACAGCAATACGGCATAGGCTTTCTTTCCGTCGCGCCCAGCTCGACCTGCTTCCTGAAAGTATGACTCGATACTGCTGGGACAATCCTGATGGATGACTAAGCGCACATCAGGTTTGTCGATACCCATACCGAAAGCATTGGTTGCCACGATGATGCGCACCTCATCCTTCTGCCACGCTGTCTGTCGCTGACTCTTCACTTCGGCATCAAGTCCTGCATGGAAAAAAGTTGCACTCAAACCGTTGTTGCATAGCAGTTGGGCGGTTTCCTTGCTGCGAGCACGACTGCTGACATAAACGATGGCGGTTCCTTGTGTTGATTTCAGGATGTGGATGAGTTCCTGTTGCTTGTCGGTGGCTGTACGAACGATGTAGGCGAGGTTCTTGCGCTCAAAACTCATGCTGAACACATTCTTCTCGGCAAAGCCCAAACGGTTTTGGATATCATCAACGACGCGTGGGGTAGCGGTAGCGGTAAGGGCGAGGATGGGGATAGAAGCCCCCTCCGACCTCCCCCTTGAGGGGGAGGCAATGGTTGTTGATTGGGTGTTGGAGGCGAGGAGGTCGCGAATTTTGGCTATTTCCAAGTATGAGGGGCGGAAGTCGTAGCCCCATTGACTGATGCAATGAGCTTCATCAACGGTGATGAAACTCACTTTCATATGTCGCAGCTTGGTTTGGAAAAGCTCTGATGACAGACGCTCTGGAGAGATATACAAAATTTTTACGCCTCCCAGCACACAGTTGTCGAGGATGGTGACAATCTCCTCGCGCCTCATGTCGGAGTGGATGGCTGCCGCCCGAATGCCCAGTTGAAGCAGGTGTTCCACCTGGTCTCTCATCAAAGCAATCAATGGTGTGATGACGATGCAAACACCATATTGAGCAAGAGCTGGCACTTGGAATGTCAGCGACTTGCCGCCACCCGTCGGCATCATTCCGAGTGTATCTTTTCCGGCACCGATACTCTCGATGATTTCACGCTGAATGCCGCGGAAATCAGGAAAGCCCCAGTATTTGTGAAGAATAGAAACCCACTTTCCCTCCATTACTCTTCTTCCGTCGGACAAATGTCTTCAATGTGCAGTTGGATAGCCCCACGTTTGTAGGTGTTGTCTTCGATGGTATAAGCGATGTCGAACGAACGGCGCGACTTGATGTAGCGTGCCGATGCGCTCTGTCCGAAGGCAATACCGTTCATCACGTTGCTCGATTTGGAATCGATGAGTTCCAGTTTGATGTGCTCCTGCTCGCGTCCTACCACCTTGCTGGTGCCGAAGTCATAGACATCGCGTGTGCAGAAAAGTGGTTTCGGATTGCCAGGACCGAACGGCGCAAACCTTTTCAGATCGTTATGCAGTCGTTTGGTGATATCCTGGAAGTCAATCTCTGCATCGATTTCAAGAAGGGCTTCCGTTTGTTCGGGTTGGATATGCTCATCGACATACTGCTGGAAACGGTCACGGAACTTCACTACATCGTCCCATTTCAACGTCAGGCCTGCAGCATAGGTGTGTCCGCCGAAGTTCAACAGCAGGTCGCGACAGCTCTTGATGGCTGCATAGACATCGAATCCGGCAACGCTGCGTGCAGAACCGGTAGCCAGATTATCATCGCGCGTCAGCACGATGGTCGGACGGAAGTAGATTTCCGTCAGTCGTGAGGCCACGATGCCCACCACGCCTTTTTTCCAGTTTTCGTCATAAAGCACGATACTTGTGCGATGCTGCTGACTCTCCAGTCGTGCCACAATCTCGTTGGCTTCTTCCGTCATCTGTCGGTCCACACCCTTGCGCTGTTCATTATACAGGTCGATGTGCTTGGCAGCCGTCAGCGCATGAGCAAAGTCACGCTCAACCAGCAGATCCACACTCTCCTTGCCGTTCTCCATGCGTCCGGAGGCATTGATGCGCGGTCCTATCTTGAATGTGATATCGCTCATCGAAAGCTCCCTGCCGTTCAGTCCGCACACATCGATGATGGCTTTCAGACCGATATTCGGGTTCTGGTTCAACTGTTTCAGACCATGAAAAGCCAGAATGCGGTTCTCATCCGTCACTGGTACCAGGTCGGCAGCGATGCTGACGGCGCAGAAGTCGAGTAGGGGAATGAGTTGTGAGAACGGGATGCCGTTGTTCTTGGCAAATGCCTGCATGAACTTAAAGCCCACACCGCAACCACAGAGGTGCTTGAACGGATAACTGTCGTCCTCGCGCTTGGGGTTGAGGATAGCCACAGCGGGTGGCATCTCCTCGTCGGGCACGTGGTGATCGCAGATGATAAAGTCTATGCCCAACGTCTTGGCATAGGCAATTTCATCGATTGCCTTGATGCCGCAATCGAGGATGATAATGAGTTTAACACCTGTTTCCTTCGCATATTCCAATCCCTTGCGGCTGACTCCATATCCCTCGTCGTAACGGTCGGGAATGTAGTAGTCGATGTTGGAATAGTACTGGCGCAGGAACTTATAGACCAATGCTACTGCCGTACAACCATCTACGTCGTAGTCACCATAGACAAGAATGCGCTCTTTGCGTCCCATTGCATCGTTCAGCCTGTCCACCGCCACATACATATCCTTCATGAGGAAAGGATTGATGAGGTCTGACAATTGTGGACGGAAGAACCTTTTCGCCTCAGACTCCGTAGAGATGCCCCGACGGATGAGCAGAGATGCGAGAATAGGACTGATGCTGAGCTTTTCGCCCAGCTCCTTAGCCGCTTGTCTTTGTTCTGATGTAGGTGGTTCGTAATTCCATTTGAAATGCATTTATATCGTTTTTTATTTTCTTTTCAGCTCCTGGCTTATCGGGGATTTCGGCAGTTTTCTGGTCGTTATTTGCCAATAGTCAACATGTCCCCAATATAAAAAGGTGTGTAAAATTACGAATATCTATGCAAAGAACCATCATAAATCGATAATTTTTTTATTTTTTTTACTTTCCGACTTGGAAAAAATGATTATCTTTGTGGGGAAATATTATAAATAGGAGTAAAAATAGGAGTAAAAATGGGAGTAAAAATGGGAGTAAAAATGGGAGCGAAATTTGCGTTGTTAATCGCAAGTAGTGTGTTGTTGATATCTTGTTCTTCCAGTAGGAAATTAGAGAACGCGAGCCAGCATGCGATGCAACGGCTCAACTGCGTGAAACCCGACTATCTGGAAGCCGGCGATAAAGTGGCACTCATCTCACCGTCGTATTTCACATCGATGGAGAATGTGACGAAAGCGGCTGACGTGTTGCGCTCCTGGGGCTTGGAACCCGTTATCGGACCGAATGTAGGTAAGCAGTTTGTGGGTCAGTATGCCGGCACCGTTGCTGAGCGTGTGAGCGATATGCGTTGGGCGTTGAGCGATCCGTCTGTCAAAGCCATCATCTGCAATCGTGGCGGCTACGGCAGCATTCAGATGATCAACGAACTTACCCTGCGCGAGTTGGCGGCATCACCCAAATGGATTGTGGGCTTCAGCGATATCACCACCTTTCACGGCCTGTGGCAGAACGCAGGCGTGATGAGCATTCACGGTACCATGTGTTCGTTCCTAGCTAAAGGTGGTACCGATGATACTAGCACCTTGATGCGCGATATGCTGATGGGGAAGGTGGCACGATATGAGTTGCCTGCTCATCCGCAGAACATCACGGGAAAGGCAAAAGGAGTGCTTGTGGGTGGCAACCTCTGTACATTTGCACCCAATCTGGGTTCGCAGGCCGATGCCACAGCTCATCCCGACATCATCCTGTTCATAGAGGAAGTAGAGGAATCGATGCATAATATCGACCGCCAGTTCAATATTCTGATGATGAACGGCGTGCTGTCGCGCTGTCGTGGTGTTATCCTCGGCGAATTTATAGATTGCGGCAATGAGTTTACCTACGAGAGCGTGGAAGCGATGCTCTGTGAATACCTGAAAAAATACAATATCCCGGTCCTCTGCGGTTTCCCTGGCGGTCACGGCGATGTGAACCTGCCCCTGATGATGGGTGCTCCTGTGACATTGGATGTGCGCAGCGATGGTGCCACTTTGCAGTTCGATATCGACGGAGAGCCGCAATCATACGCTCACGATTCTCCAAAATAATCAAGTTTCTTTTAAGGGATAGGGAGGAAACAAAGCCTCCCCTCAGGGGGGAGGTTGGAGGGGGCTTCCTCTCAAGTTTAGGGAAAATCCTCTTGCAAATTAGGATTTTTCCTTTCGCCACGTGTGGAAAATGTCGTTACTTTGCCACCAGAAAACAAATCCTGTCGAAAGACGGAAGCGTTGAAAAAAGATCGTCTAACATTTAAAACGTACAATTATGAAAAAGATGATGATTCTGGCGATGCTGACAACGATAGTTGTTTCCGCCAAAGCGATGACATACTCAGAGGCTCGCGACGAAGCTTTGTTCCTCACCGACAAGATGGCCTACGAGCTGGTTCTTTCCGACAGCCAGTATGAGGATGTCTATAAAGTCAATCTCGACTATCTGATGGCGATTACCTCAGGCAGTAATCTCTATGGCGCTTATTGGACGCACCGCAATACTGAGCTGCGTTATATTCTCTCAGCTTATCAGTACGACAAGTACCTGTCAATCAACTACTTCTATCGTCCTGTAAACTGGAGCAACAACACCTTTACCTTTGTGGTCTATCACACATATACCGACAGACATCATTACTATCGTCCACACCCAACGGCCTATCATGCTTATCGTGGTCCGAGTGTGAGAGGACAGGTCAATTGGCATTCCAATGCTCCGAAGACTCACCACGCAGGTCCGGCTCCGAGAAACCATTATGCAAGCACTACTTCGAAGAATTATCATACGGGCACGCTGAAGCCATCGACCAACAACAGGCCTTCGACTTCTCACGGCACTACTTCCTTCGGTTCTGTTTCTTCTAACAGAAACAACAGTTCCTTCGGAAGTGCTACGGCAAAGGCTCCAGTCAACAACAGCTCATCCAAGGGTACGTTCGGCGGTCGCCGGTAATGCAAATTGATTCATAACCTTTATCTTCTGATAAAGTCAATATATCTCCGAAAGCCTTCATCCGAAAGGGTGGAGGCTTTAAAAGTACAGTTACCGTTATTTGGTAACGTGATTACCGGGCTTTGGTAACGTGATTACCAGGCTTTGGTAACGTGATTACCGAGGCTTGGTAATGTCATTACCAGATTTTTGGAATATTTCTGGTAATTTGTTTAAAACAGTTTAATCGGCATCATCTGCGAAAAAAATCGGTGGTTTAGGTGCAGGATAAAAAGCAGGATAAGGTGCAGGATAAATAAAGAAAAACTGCACCTAACTGTTTGATAATCAGCTTAGGTGCAGGATGGTAGGATAATTTCTGGTTTCTATTTATTATATAGATGCTTTTCCTTTTGAAAGTCTTCCATACTCCCTCTCTTGGGAGGGATGGGGTCGTTAGATGCCCAGCTTCTTGCGGATATCCTTCGGAATGGCGTTCTTGTTGACGAGGAAGTCCATCGTCTTGCCTGCGATATAGGCTTTGGTCATGTACCAGATGCCTTTGTAGTCGCCGTACTCACCCCATGAGTTTTTCACCATGTAGTACTCCTTGCCGTTCTGGTCTTTGGCAATACCGAAGATGTGCATACCGTGATCGTCGGTCAGCTCCCAGTTGTCGAAGCCCTGCTGACGGTATTCCTGTGTGGGAACAACCTCAGGAGCGTCAACGCCGAGTGAAGCGAGCTTGTTCTTCTTCTCGGTGGCAGTGAGCTTCAGCCAACGGGCTGCATCGCTGCCAGTCAGCGACTGAGCAGCCTTTGTGTCGTAGAGAATAGCGAGACCCTGACGGGTGAAGCCTTCTTCTGATACGTCACCGCCCCAAGCTACGGTATATCCGTTGTCGATGGCGTTGTCGATGATGCGCATCATCTCGTCCATCGGCACGTTGTAGCTCTGGTCCCAGCGCCAGTTGTCCTGTACTTCTACAGCAAATTTGGTGTAGAAAGGATGGTGTGTGTAGCTGGTGATGCTGACATAGTCGTCGAGGTTGAGGCCAAGACTTGCCATAAAGGACTGCGGGGTATAGGTCTTGCCTTCATAGGTGAAGGTTTCAGGCGCTTTGCCCAGATAGGCGTCGATGATACCTTGCAGACCTTCTTTCCACTGGTTGCTGATTTTCTTGGCTTTGTTCTTGGCAACAGCTTCCACGTATGGCTCCATGATGGAGAAGAACTCGTTGAAGTTTGCCAATGAGTCGCCCTGTAAGGTGCCTGGTGCAGGCATCGCATTCTCAGGGCAGATACCGTGCTGCTTCATGATGATGAGCACGTCACCGGCACTACCGCCTTGTGAGAACTGGCTGTCGCCATGCATGCGAACGGTCAGTACGGCACGCTCCAGATAGTCTTTGTTGGCCACGAACATTTCGCAGAGGTCGTAGGTCTTGCCTGTCTTCTTCAGAATTTCGCTCTCAAAGAAGGAGAGGGTAGAATACGCCCAACACGTACCTGAACGGTTCTGATCCTTGATACTGGTGATAGGTAACTCTTTAATGGTCGTAAACACAGGTTTCTTACTGTCTGCAGAGTCTTTCTTTTCGTCCTGTGCCTGTGCGCCAATCGCCAATACTGCGAAGAGCGCTAAGAATAATAGTTTCTTCATTTGTAATGTAGGTTTAGAATTTGAATATTTGATTGCAAAGATACAAATTAATTGAGAATTGAGAATTGAGAATTGAGAATTTTTTATTTTTATTGCAAAATATGGACGAAATGATACCCAAATAGGGAAATTATCTACATTTTAGGGAATTTCCTATACATCTTTAGGGAATTTCTTTTTGGATGTTATTGATAAAAGCCTTATCTTTGCCAACAGAAAATTGATTATTAACCTAAAAACCAATGAAGATATGAAACGAGTAGCATTATTTTTCACAGTAATAGTAATAGGTGTATTGACAGCGAATGCACAAAGTTGTAGTCGTTGTGGTGGTGAAGGAGTTATCCATGAAACCTGTCTTCCTTGTCAGGGAAAAGGCAGTTGGAAATGTGATGACTGCTTAGGCAGCGGACAAGTAGATTGCTACCATTGTCAGGGATCGGGCGAACTGAAGTGCGGCTATTGTGACGGCACCGGTATGCGTGGCGACCAAGTTTGCTACAACTGCGGCGGTCAGAAAACCTTCCAATGTGAAGCTTGCAAAGGTCATAGAGGTTATCTGAAGTGCAGTCGTTGCAATGGCGAGGGTTATGGTAGTTGCTGGCATTGCGGAGGCGACGGTGTTAAGGACTGGCGCTGTCCGGAGTGTATCGCAGCAGGAAGAATTTAAGGCTTAGTAGTTAAGAAGTTAAAGAAGTTAAGTAGTTAAGTTGTTAGTTTTGCTAATTGATAATTAAAAAAATATAGTTATGAAAAAGTCAGTATTTAAGTCATTTGTTGTTGTAGCAATAGCAATGATAGCCATGAGTTTTACGATAACAGGCGAACGTACCTGTGATAGTTGTGGCGGTAGCGGAAGTCTGTCATGTCCGAACTGTAACGGCAACCCCCGTTGTGCATGTATCAAGTGTGGTGGCTCCGGTGTAGTAGATTATAAAGGAAGTACATACACCTGCGGTGTTTGTGACGGCACAGGTTATAATGAGTGCCGTGTTTGTGACGGAAAGGGCCGCGTGCTCTGCACACGCTGTCTCGGTCGTGGTACCATTCATACGAATGATTGACCCCACCCCTATCCCCTCCCAAGGGGAGGGGCATTTAAAGGAGTAAGGAGTAAAGGAGAGGAAGTAACATTCCTAAACGACCAAACGACCAATTTCCCAAACGACCAATCATTATGAAAAAATATATTTTAACCACAGCATTTGCCGTTACAGGTTTGATGACTGTACAGGCACAAGATGCCAACGACACCTTTATTAAAATAGAGAGCGACAATATCTTCTCGCAATGTTTCGATATCTGCGACACCAACAAAGACGGTATCGTGACCTATGCAGAGGCGGCAGCTGCCACGAAGTTGGGACTCGACCGCGGCGGACGCTCGAACGTGATTGAGAACTATGACTTCCTGAAGTATTTCCCCAACCTGGAGATGTTCTCGGTAGGCAACACGCCGCTGGAGGTTATCGATCTGCACATGCTGAAGAAGCTGAAATTGGTGAATGTGAGCAGCGCTCTTTGGCTGAAGAAATTGATCTTCGGATGTGAATCGGCTCCGGAAATCACAGGCCAAGACCCCACAAGAGAACCCATCAAAGTGGAGGCCTGGGTGGAAGAAGATTCTGCTGCCCCTCAGCAGACCGAATCAACGGACTTCATCGTATTTAAAGACGACGGCATCCGCGATTTCTGCATCGACTGGCTGAAAACGGTAGATACCAACAAAGACAAACAAGTTACCGTTGAAGAGGCTGCGGCGGTGAAAGAACTCAGCCTGATGTGCTTCAAGAGTTTTATCCGCTTCATCAAGAACTATGACGACCTGAAGTACTTCCCCAACCTGGAGTATTTCCATGCAGGAACAAGTTATGCCGAAACAGTTGACTTGAGTGCTTGCAAGAAACTGAAGGAAGTGGATCTGAGCGACTGCCGCATGTTGAAGAAGATCATCTTGGCCAAAGGTTGCAAGCCGACAATCAAATACCCCGTAGCCTATAAGGGTGAGCAGGCGAAGGTGGAGTATAAATAAAGACCCCTCCCTAACCCTCCCAAGGGGAGGGAACATGGAATAAAGGAGTAAGGAGAGAAGGAAGAAAGGAGTATGAGGAAGATCATCATTTGGACCACCGTCGTGGTAGTGGCACTTTTCGTCGGAGTAATGATTGAGCCGGAAAGGAAGCCTAATGTCGTGGAGAAAGATCCTATTACGAAGGGCTTGGAGGAAGGTAAGTCGTCAATGGAGATTTATGAGGAACTGATGAAAGAAAAGCTACAAGAGTATAACGATACATTATGAAACGATTCTTATTAACCACAGCAATAGCCGTAACTTGTATGCTGACCATTCAGGCACAGAAATACAAGTCGTGGCACTCGTCGGTAACAGACCGCGATTACGGCGTATCGGCTGAGAACATCAAAGGCGACAACTTCGACTGCCTGATCTACGGACAGTCGCTCTACCAATATATCCCAATCGTTGGAATACGTTTATCGAGTAAGCACATCCCGGCATTTGTCAAGGAACTGCGTTCTCTTGCTGACAAGGCAGGGCTGTGGTGGGAGACGAAAGCACCTGTTCAAGAACGTGACGGCATGGTTTGATATAGGTACACCACCAGAACCGGAGTATCACAACATGAAGGATGCCCATGTGGAGGCTTATACGCAGATGATGTTCGTGGGTGATGATGCTGTATATCTTAGTGTTGCACCTATCGTCGACAAGGATAAAAACCGTCATCCCGGCTTCATCCTGCCTTTCGGTTCCAAGCAGGAGATAGAGGCGCTGATCACGGCTATTGAAAGCCTGAATCCGAGTGTCGAAGAAGCATATTGCATCTTTTGCGATGTAAACCTGAAGACAGGCGAAGCCCACAAGCAGAACTGTCCGTATTATCAAGATGCGGAAGCGAATGACAGTTTGCCG
>CADBAP010000005.1:13527-94847 GCA_902792685.1 uncultured Prevotellaceae bacterium | reverse complement strand
GCAAAGGCCTTGAATATTACCTCGTAGCCGACACCGTTGGTATCGCCGTGCGTGATTGCCACGCGAATTTTACTTTGTTCCATATTGTTATTTTATGATTTCGTTATGTCGAGATTATTTTTTTTATGGTGTAAAGCACTGCTTCGAGTTGTTTCATTTTGTTGCGTTTTTTCGCTTCCGGCGCATAGACGAAAGCCAATGCTGTCATCGTCTTTCCCGTAATGCTGTCTGTCCAGCTGTGGGCCACAAACGGACCGCCCATTGCATCGCCTTCCATTTCCTGGTTCGAATAGAACAGGCAGATGTTCTGCATACCGCTATTGGCATTGTTTGACAGCCACAGGAAATCTTTTCCCTGTTTGCTCGACAGCATGTCTTCCGGCGCATGGATGCTGTAGCCAAATTGTTTTTTTGCAAGTTCCAGAGCCTTCATACTGTGATGGGTGCGCAGATGACTGATCTGTCGGTTTGTCTCTGCACGGCTGAGCAGTTCGGCAATGGTTGCGATACCTTTTCCCTTGAGGAATGTTTTCAGTTGCTCTGCCGACGGAGTGGTGATATAGATGATCATCTGTGGCCGCGCATATACATTCTTCTCATAGCGGATGGACGATTGTGTGAACCGTGTGGAATCAGTTGTTACCACCACGATGCTGCGGGCATATTGTGTGGAGGCATCCACTTCGCCGTAAGCCACTGATACATCGAACGATGGTTCCGGTTGTGGCAAAGCGGTCTCTGTGAGTGCCGTGAGGGCGTTTCTCATCGTGTTGACAGCAGTAGTGTCGGTTCCGATGACCAGCACCTCGAATGGTTTTCCGCCACTGGTAGGCTGTAGGCCACTGTTGTCGTTGCAGGCTGTCAGCCAAAACAGGCATAAAAACCCGACAACACTCCATAACCCATATCTGTTGAGGCTATTGCCCATTCGCTTGCGCCCCCTTTCGCATGGTGTTGAGCAGTCCACAGGCTGCATAAATATCCTGTCCGCGACTGGCTCGGATCGTTGTAAAGATACCATGTTGCGTGAGATAGTCGCGCAACCGTTCCATCGTCTTCTCGTCAGCTCCGTGTAAGGGAACGTTGGGAATCTGATGGAAGCGTATCAGGTTGATGCGGCAGTCGAGTCCTTTCAGCAGGTTGACAATCGCCTGAGCATGAGCCATCGAGTCGTTGACGCCTCCAAAGACAATGTATTCGAAGGACAGGCGGCGCTGGTGCGAGAAGTCGTAGTTGCTTAACAGGTCAACGACTTCCAGTATGGACATACCCCGTTCTGCAGGCATCAGTTCAGCACGTTGTTCCGGAAGAGGGGAGTGGAGGCTGATGGCCACATGGCAGTCGCTTTCCTCGATGAATCGTTTCAATTTTTTCTTCACACCCACACTGCTCACCGTGATGCGTTTCGGACTCCAGGCATAACCATAGTCGGCCGTGAGGATTTCTGTTGCCTGTAACACGTTGTCCAGATTGTCCATCGGCTCTCCTTGTCCCATGAACACGATGTTGGTCAGTTTGTCACGTTCAGGCAACGCATAAATCTGATTGAGGATATCGGTTACAGAAAGACTGCCTTGAAATCCCTGTTTGCCAGTCTGACAGAACAGACAGTTCATCTTGCAACCCACCTGACATGACACGCAGAGCGTAGCGCGGTCGTCATCTGGGATATAGACGGTTTCGACGAAAAGGGGAGAGTGGGGTTCTCTAGACTCTCTAGATGAACTAGATTCTCTAGAATCTTCTACTGGAAACAGGTATTTGATGGTACCGTCCTTCGAATATTGTGCATCGACAGGAGCCTTGCAGCCGATATCGAATATTTCTTTCAGTCGCTCACGATTTGCTTTGGAGATATTGGTCATCTCGTCAATGCTTGTGACGTGCTGCGAATAGAGCCATTTCGCCATCTGGCTGCCTGTAAATGCAGGCATCCCCATCTCTTTTGCCACACCTTTCAGCTCGGCAAGAGACATTCCCAATAAATGGCGTTTCTGATTCATTCTTTTATTTTTGCTGCAAAGATAGTGGAAAAATAAAAAAAAACACTATCTTTGCACGAAAATATGTTCAAATCATGAAGACAAAACAGACATTTGACTGCTTTCTGCCTTGTGACAATCTGACTGTTGCAGAGAAAACGTTGCAGCAGATATGGCAATGCAAGACAGTAGGTGAAGTATATTTTTTAGTGTCGTCAGACTTTGCACGAAACCACGAGGCTCCCAAGGGTACTTGTTTCATTGAGGTTGACAATCTTCAGTCCACCCAAACGATGTGCCGGATTGCTCAGTTGGCTCAGGCGGAATATGTGGTGTATGTAATGAAGGCAACTCCGTTGACCATCGGCTATTTTGCTTTGGAACGGATGATGCGCGTCGGTTTTGATACGGCGGCAACGATGGTGTATGGAGACCGTTATTCTGTTGAAAACGGCACAACGGTGAAGCATCCCGTCATCGACTATCAGGAAGGTTCTGTTCGTGATGATTTCGACTTTGGTTCGCTGGTGCTGCTCCGCACGGAAAACATCAAGGCTTGGGCCGAGGCTACATCGCAACAGTTCCAATATGCCGGATGGTATGACTTGCGCCTGTCGCTGAGCCGTCAGGGAAGTCTTGTTCATTTGAAAGAATTCCTATATACAGAAGAGGAAGACGACCTTCGGAAGAGTGGAGAGAAACAGTTTGACTATGTAAATCCTCGCAACCGCGAGGTACAGATAGAAATGGAACAGGCGGTGACGGGACATCTGGAAGCCATCGGTGCACTGATTGATATTTCTACCTATCAGCAACCCGATTTCGACGAACAGCATTTCGAATTGGAGGCATCGGTGATTATTCCCGTTTTCAATCGCGAGAAAACCATCCGTGATGCTGTGGAGTCGGCTCTTGCCCAGAAAACAGCGTTCGACTATAATGTCATCGTCGTTGACAACCATTCTACGGATGATACGACGAAGATTCTGCAAGACCTTGTGCTTCAGTATAATCAAAAAGGCGAGCGCTTGGTTCATGTCATTCCGGAACGTACAGATTTGGGTATCGGAGGCTGTTGGAACTGTGCCATCAATGATGAACGATGCGGAAGGTTTGCGGTGCAGCTCGACTCTGACGACCTGTATTCGTCACCCAAGACGCTGCAGCAGATTGTAGATGCGTTCCATCAGCAGAATGCTGCGATGATTGTTGGTTCCTACCGCATGTGTGATTTCGATTTGAACACCTTGCCTCCAGGGTTAATCGATCATCGCGAGTGGACCAAGATAAATGGTTGTAATAATGCTTTGCGCATCAATGGGTTAGGTGCTCCGCGTGCTTTCTTTACACCATTGGCACGCCAGATGAAATTCCCCAATACCAGTTATGGTGAGGACTATGCAATGGGGTTGCTGTTCAGCCGTCGCTATCAGATAGGCAGAATCTATAATGAACTGTATCTTTGTCGCCGGTGGGGAGGCAATAGCGATGCGGCCTTGAGCATTGAAAAGGTGAATGCCAACAATCTCTATAAAGACCAGTTGCGTACGGTGGAGATTCAAGCCCGTCAGCAGTTGTTGAAAGGAAAGGTTGACCCCTTGATTGACAGCAGTCTGGCACGATTCTTTGTGCGCCAGCTGGATACATGGACAGATGCTCATCAGCGTTATCGTGACCTGCAGCATGTAGAGAGTCGCGAACTGAATGTCGGCGAGAGCAGTCTGCGCATACAGTTTAATCCTGCCCGCATGGTCAGCACGGGCGCAAAAATCGACCAGAAGACCATTGCGAAGAGACCCTGTTTCCTGTGTGTGGACAACCGTCCGAAGGAACAGATTGTGAAATACATTGATAATCAGTATGAACTGTTGCTGAATCCATTCCCCATTCTGCCGATGCATTATACCATTCCTGCCAGAAAACATCTGCCGCAAAGCATCCTTGGCAACTATGGGGAGATGCATCGCCTGTTGGAGAAATACAAGGAGATGATGGTGTTCTACAATGGTCCGAAGTGTGGGGCCAGCGCACCAGACCACATGCATTTCCAGGCAGGTACCTGTGGTGTTCTTCCGTTGCAGACATCATGGCAGCGGTTGAGCAGGAATCTGGAGGAGGTGCTTTTACTTAACGAGAAAGAAGGTATTTTCAATATCAGCGACTACGTTTGTCCTGCATTGCTTATCAAGAGTTGTTCCTTGCAAAATGATGAGGCTCTTTTCGAACGGCTCTATCATGCGATGGAAGGGATTGCGACAGACGATTGTAGTGACCAGACCGCAGAACCCATGATGAATATTGTGGCGTGGCGTAATGGGGATGAATTCCTTTCTGTGGTGTTCCCACGGCGCAAGCATCGTCCGGATTGCTACATGGCAACAGACGACAGTCAGCGACTGATCAGTCCTGGTGCTCTCGATATGTCGGGCTTGATCATCACACCACGCAAGGAAGACTTTGAACGGCTGACAGAGGAAGAACTGCATGATATCTATCAGGAGGTGTCTGTCAGTCAGGAACAGCTGACGGAAATCGTTGACCGCATCAAACAGCAGCAAGCCGACCTGCGTGAGGAAACATCAGGTAAAAAGGTGAAAGAGCCACAGGTAGCTGTGGGCATCGTTTCTGGTCAGAAGATTTCCTTTACGCTGAACAACCCTTATTTGGCTAAAGGTGCCAAGATTGAGGGTGCGCAAGTGGTAGAGTTTTCTGAAGGAGGCATCCTGTGGAACGGCAACCAGTATCGTGAACTGTCGTTTGCACCTGTAAACAATGATGCATCGTTCTCCATCTCTGATGTGACCATTGGTGTGAACTTCCATTGGGAACGTAAGGAGACGCAGACCTTCCTGGGTACGCTGCGACTGGTGGTGGAGGCGGATCATATCTGTGCCATCAATGTGTTGCCGGTAGAGAGTTATCTCACCAGCGTTATCTCCAGTGAGATGAGTGCAACCTCTTCGTTGGAACTGCTGAAGGCTCATGCAGTCATCTCGCGTAGTTGGCTGTTGGCACAGATCAATAAGAAAAAGAAATTGGAAAGCGGCGAGGGAAATAACTTCTTCTCGTTTATCAAGAAAGACGATGAACTGATCCGTTGGTACGACCGGGAGGACCATACCATCTTTGATGTCTGTGCCGACGACCATTGCCAGCGTTATCAGGGTATCACCAAGGCCACCAGTAAACAGGTGGAGGAGGCTATCCGTCAGACGCGTGGACAAATTCTGATGTCGGATGATGAGATCTGTGACGCCCGTTTCTCAAAATGTTGCGGAGGTGTAACGGAAGAATACCAGTATTGCTGGGAGGATATACAGAAACCATATCTGATTTCTGTGAAAGACCCGTTCTGCAATACCAACGACAAGCAGATTATTTCCCAGGTGTTAAACGACTACGACCTGGAAACATCAGATTTCTATGAGTGGACAGTACGCTATACGCAAGAACAGATTTCCACGCTCATCACAGAGAAGCTGAAGATGGATTTCGGAGAGATTGTCGATCTCATTCCTTTGGAGCGTGGAAAGAGCGGACGTATCTGGAAATTGAAAATTGTTGGCACCAAGTGTTCTTTCACGATTGGCAAGGAATTGGAAATCCGTCGTGCGCTCAGCGAGACACATCTCTATTCCAGTGCCTTTGAGGTGGAGAAGAGTGCACAAACCACAGAGCATGGTGCTCCGGCAGAATTTTCCCTTCATGGGAAAGGCTGGGGACATGGTGTGGGTCTCTGCCAAATCGGTGCTGCCGTGATGGGTGAGAAGGGCTATCGCTACGATGAGATTCTCCTGTACTATTATCAAAATGCTGAAATCAAAAAAATCTATAGATAAAAAGACATGATGAAACAACAAAAACAACATTCACCCTGGTCATGGGTGTCAACTTTGTATTTTGCAGAGGGACTGCCCTATGTAGCAGTAATGACCATTTCGCTGATTCTCTACAAGCAGTTGGGAATGAGCAATGCCGACATCACTTTCTATACCTCATGGCTCTATCTGCCATGGGTAATCAAACCCCTGTGGAGTCCCTTCATTGATTTGGTGAAGACAAAACGCTGGTGGATTGTCTCCATGCAGCTGCTCATTGGTGCTGCCTTCGGAGGTGTGGCGTTCACCATTCCGACATCGTTCTGGTTGCAAGGAACTCTGTTCTTCTTCTGGGTGATGGCATTTGCCAGTGCTACCCACGATATTGCTGCCGACGGATTCTATATGTTGGGACTCGATGAGCATAACCAGGCTAACTTTGTGGGAATCCGTTCTACGTTCTATCGTTTGGCCACGATTTTCGGACAGGGTATCCTGGTGATGATTGCAGGAAATCTGCAGGTCATTTGGCGCAACAGCATCCCCTTCTCGTGGAGTCTGATGTTCTATGGTGTGGCAGGTCTGTTTATTGCCTTTTGGCTGTGGCACAACTATATCCTTCCTCGTCCGGCTGAAGATGACGAACGTAAGGTAACCAGTGTCAGCGATATCACAAAGGGAATGGGCAATATGCTCAAGACGTTTGTCACCAAATTCCCTGTGAAGGAGGTCATCATCGGCATCTTGTTTATGCTGTTCTATCGTATGCCGGAAGGCTTGTTGGCAAAAGTATCTGCTTTGTTCCTGGTGGATGCTGGCCATAATGGCGGATTGGGCCTCTCACCACAGGAATACGGATTGGTGCAGGGAACGGTGGGCATCATCGGATTGACCTTAGGTGGTATTCTTGGTGGTATCTGTGCTGGTCGGCACGGTCTGAAGCGCTGGCTGTGGCCAATGGTTTGTGCCATCACGCTGCCTGATGCCGTTTATATCTATATGAGTTATGCAATGCCCACGAATCTGGTTGTCATCAACACCTGTGTCTTCATCGAGCAGTTTGGTTATGGCTTTGGATTTACGGCTTATATGCTATACCTTATATATTATAGTCAGGGAGCATTCAAAACCTCGCATTATGCACTCTGTACGGCTTTCATGGCACTTTCGATGATGATACCGGGACTCTTTGCGGGTGCTCTACAGGAGGCAGTAGGCTATCGTATGTTCTTCATCATCGTGATGGCATGTTGTGCAATCACGTTCTTGGTAACAGCATTTATCAAGGTTGATCCATCGTTTGGGATGAAGACCGAAGAACAGGACTAACTAAATAGAATCAACCTCTATACAATAGAAAAAGCCGGGCGAGTCACACGTCCGGCTTTCTTGCTTTCTCTCAAATTCTGAAACATTTTTCTTCTAATACCTTTCGATGAGATTGGAGCCATCGTCATTTTGTGTGAGAACAAATTACCGATGTGTTGCATCTCTGTTGCAAAGGTAGATTCTTTTTCAATCCGTCGCATTAACTTTTTCGATATTTTTTGCCGAAAACGATATTATTTTGATTTGTGTCAATTTCCTTTCTCTATATTTTGGCTATTGGGGCATTTTTTTTAATTTTGCACCCATGAAGCGATACAGACTCCCTGCGGAATGGGAACCGCAAAGCATGATACAGTTGACGTGGCCGCATCGCGGTACTGATTGGGCACCTATGCTCGATGAGATCGTCAGTGTTTATGTGGAAATGGCGCGCGAGATTGCGAAGCGTGAGCCGTTGCTGATTGTTATTCCTGACAAAAACGACCTGCCGCAGGAAGTGCAAGAGATGGGAAATGTCACTATCGTGGAATGTCCGACCAATGACACTTGGGCACGTGATCATGGGTTTATCTCGTTGGTAGCAGATGATTCCAAGGAACCTAATGCCTTGCTCTTGGATTTCTGTTTCAACGGCTGGGGCGAAAAGTTTATTGCCGACAAAGACAATGCCATCAATCGCCACCTGTGGGATTTCATGACTCAACACCCTAAGTCTCTCAACTCCCAACTCCCAACTCTCAACGTTCAATATATCGACCACAACGATTTCGTATTGGAGGGAGGCTCTATAGAAAGCGACGGAAAAGGGACGATTTATACCACTCGTTGCTGTCTGATGGCTCCTCATCGCAATCAACCGCTAACACAGCAGCAGATAGAAGAAAAACTAAAGGAATATCTCTTTGCCGAACGGGTTGTCTGGCTCGACGATGAGCCGTTGCCAGGTGATGATACAGACGGACATATTGATACGCTGGCAAGAATCCTTCCTGATGGTAGTTTGTTGCGGTTGCCCCTTCCAGATCCGATCATCGAAGACGGCGAACAGCTTCCTGCTACTTATGCCAACTACCTGATTCTGAACGGTGCTGTACTCGTGCCCACTTACGGACAACCCGAACACGATGAGGAGGCGATGCGCATCATTGGTAGTGCTTTCCCTGACCGTGAAATCATCGGTATCGACAGCCGGCCTATCATCCGACAGCATGGCAGTATCCATTGCTGCACCATGCAATTCCCATCATTCACATAACTTCCATAAAAATTCTATCAGCAATGAAAATAGGAATCATCCAACAGCACAACACGTCTGACATCCAGGCAAATAAACAACGTCTGGCAGAACGTATCAAACAGCTTGCCGAACAGGGCGCAGAACTCATCGTCTTACAGGAACTCCATAATGGCTTGTATTTCTGTCAGACGGAGGACGTGAACCTTTTCGATCAGGCGGAGCCGATACCTGGTCCTTCTACAGAATTCTTTGGCGCTTTGGCAAAACAATTGGGTGTTGTCATCGTTACCTCGTTGTTTGAACGTCGTGCAGCCGGATTGTATCACAATACCGCTGTTGTGTTGGAAAAAAACGGCAGCATCGCAGGGAAATACAGAAAGATGCACATCCCAGATGATCCTGCCTACTATGAGAAATTCTATTTCACACCTGGCGATCTCGGTTTTCATCCTATTCAGACCAGCGTAGGCTGTCTGGGGGTGCTCGTTTGCTGGGATCAGTGGTACCCAGAGGCTGCACGCATGATGGCGCTGCAGGGAGCTGAACTGTTGATTTATCCAACAGCTATCGGTTACGAATCGTCTGACAGTCAGGACGAACAGGAACGGCAACGGGAAGCTTGGACAACTGTTCAGCGCGGACATGCTGTTGCCAACGGGTTGCCTGTGGTGACTGTCAATAGGGTGGGACATGAGGAAGACCCCAGCCATCAGACCAATGGCATCCAGTTCTGGGGCAGTTCTTTTGTTGCAGGACCGCAAGGAGAAATGCTTTTCCGTGCATCGAAAGATGAGGAGGTGAGCACCGTTGTGGAAGTTGATATGCAGCGTTGTGAACAGGTGCGTCGCTGGTGGCCGTTCCTGCGTGACCGCCGTATCGAAAACTACGACGGCCTTTGTCAGCGTTTTATGGATGAATGAATATGAGATTCAAGAATAATCCGCTCGTCTGGGTACTGGCCATCGTCTTGGTTTCCCTGATTGCTTTCCAGTTGGGAAAGAAGAGGGGAGCGGAAGAGGCTAAACAGCCTGTAGAAAAGAAAATAGATGTGCCTTCTGAGGCTGGGACGAAAGGTGGACGAACTGTCTCTCCCTCGACGCAAGGCTCTGAAAGTGAGGGCGATATATCTTCCGATTCCCTGTTGATAGCACAAACAAAAGGGATGCCCGAACAGATTTTGGTGCGCACAGGATATATTACCTCTTATAATAAGGATACCCGTTGTCCGAACTGGACCGCCTGGCGATTGACATCCGACCATACCAGCGGACCGTATAAACGCAAGGGTGTCAGCTTCCATGAAGACGATGAAGTACCTTTCCCCAAAGCACAAAATGCCGACTATCAGCGTTCAGGCTATGATAGAGGACACATGTGTCCATCTGGAGACAATAAATGGAGCCAGCAGGCACAGGAAGACTGTTTCCTTTTTACGAATATGTGTCCACAGAGTCACGACCTGAACAGTGGCGACTGGAACGATTTGGAGCAGAAATGCAGGAAGTGGGCAGAGCGTGAGGGAAGTATCTATATCGTCTGCGGTCCCGTTTTCCGTCAGAAGAAAACGATTGGCCGTAGTAAAGTGGCAGTACCTGATGGTTTCTACAAGGTGGTGCTATGTATGAACGGCACTCCCAAAGCGATTGGTTTCTATTATGACAACGAAGATGGTCGTCGCCCAATGTCTGCGTATGTGCATACCGTTGACGACATTGAACGGATGACAGGTATTGATTTCTTTGCGTCTCTGCCCGATGCGATAGAGAATCGGGTGGAGGCATATGCTGATGCGAAGGAGTGGGGGATACGCAAGTAGGCGAAAATAAAAAGGATGTGTCGGTTGACACATCCTCTTCGTTTATCTCAAACATTTGTTTTCTAATCAAAACAGTCTTTAGAGACTGTAAACAGAAGCTTTAAACATCAATTCGTTTGCTTCATTCCAATTCTTTGCGATGACATCAGCCATCTTCTTTACAATCTTTTTCATCTTTCTTTTCCTTTCTTCTTTAAATTCCAACTGGTCCTTTTTGCCAGTGGACTGTGTTCATAAATGTTTGTTATCCTTCTTTTTTACGGGTGCAAAGGTACGGATTATCCTGAATTTCCACAAGAAAAGTCGGAAATAAATGCGAAAAGTCCATCAAAAAATGACATAAATCAATCATGAAAGATACCAGAATAGCCTTTTCCTAAGGAACTGTCATCCGACAATAAAAATAAAAAATCGAATTTTATTTTGTATTTTCTTCGCTTAATCGAAATTTTGCACTACCTTTGTAGCCGAAAATGGGGATTGTTCCCCAATAAATACATAGTAGCGTGAAAATCAAAGAGGTAATTGACGCCCTTGAACGATTCGCGCCTCTGCCCTTGCAGGAAGGATTCGACAATGCCGGCTTGCAAGTAGGATTGACAGAAGCGTGGGAAGTATCAGGGGCATTGTTGTGTCTGGACGTGACGGAGAAAGTTGTGGATGAGGCGATTAGCCTGGGCTGCAACTTGATAGTCAGTCATCATCCGCTGATCTTCCACAAGTTGTCGCATGTAACAGATGAGAACTTCGTGCAGCGCATCGTGTTCAAGGCGATAGAAAATCATATCGCCATTGCCTCTATGCATACGAATATGGATAATGCACGTGGAGGCGTGAACTTCAGAATGGCTGAAAAGATGGGCCTGAAGGATGTGGATTTCTTCTGTGAACAGAAAACAGTTGATGGCATCGATGGCGCATCGGGCGTGATGGGTTCTTTCGAAACACCGATGGATGCTTCGTCCTTCATCGATATGCTGAAACGAGTGTTCCACGTGCAGTGTGTACAGGCAAACGAGTTGCTGCAGCGTCCTATCAGACGCGTCGCCATCTGTGGTGGAGCAGGCTCGTTCTTGTTGGATGAGGCTGTAAAGGCTGGTGCTGATGCATTCGTGACAGGCGAGATGCACTATCATGAGTATTTCGATCAGGAACAGACCATACAGATAGCTGTCATCGGACACTATCAGAGTGAGCAGTTCACAGGCGAAATCTTCCGTGATATCATTCTCCAGGAATGTCCGGATGTTCCCTGTTACCTTTCAAAAGTAAATACAAATCCGATAGTATATATTTAATAATCTTAGGAAATCCTAGGACGTCCTAGGATTTCCTATAAAAGAAAACAAACAAATGGCAAAGAAAGATCCAAAAGATTTACCGGTAGAGGATAAACTGAAAAACCTCTTCCTGTTGCAGACAACCCTGACGGCTATCGATGAGAAGCGCGCCCTGCGCGGTGAGTTGCCGTTGGAAGTACAAGACCTCGAAGACGAAATCGCTGGTCTGAACACACGTATTGAGAAGATCAAGGCAGACATTGCCGAATTCCAAAGTGCTGTAACCCAGAAGAAGGGTGACATTGAGAAAGCAAAGATCAGCGTTGAGCGTTATCAGAACCAGCTCAATGAGGTGAAAAACAACCGCGAGTATGATACGCTGAGCAAGGAAATCGAGTATCAGACGCTGGAGATAGAACTCTGCGAGAAGAAAATCCGTGAGGCTTCTGTCAAGGTTAACGAAAAGACGGAATTGCTGAATCAGAACCAGACATTGGTTGATGAGCGTCAGAAAGACCTTGAGGAAAAGAAGAGCGAGCTGGAGGAAATCATGCAGGAGACTCGTGAAGAGGAAGAAAAGCTGAAAGAGAAGGCTCGTGACATCGAAACGAAGATTGAGCCGCGCCTGCTGACCAGTTTCAAGCGTATCCGTAAGAACGCCCGCAATGGTTTGGGTATCGTCTATGTACAGCGTGATGCTTGTGGAGGTTGCTTCAACAAGATTCCACCTCAGCGTCAGCTCGACATCAAGATGCACAAGAAAATCATCGTATGTGAATATTGTGGCCGCATCATGATCGACCCAGAGTTGGCTGGTGTAAAGATTACCGCTAATGGTGAGGAGAAACCCAAGCGTAAGCGCGCCATTCGCAAGACCACAAAGAAAGCTGATGAAGCACCTTCAACTGATGCAGAAGCATAATCAAGGACCATCATCAAAAAGCGGAGCCACAAGCTCCGCTTTTTTGTTTCCTCTCGCTCCCTCACTCCCTCGTTCTCTCACTCCCTCCCTTTGGGAGGGCAGGGGTGGGTTTTTACATTCCCCTCGCCTTGAAAATCACCTCTTTGGCGTTGTTGATTTCCTGGAATTTCTTTTCTGCAGCCTGCTTCACATCCTCGCCTAACGTTGCTACACGGTCAGGATGATGCTTCAGTGCCATTTGGCGATAGGCTTTCTTCACCTCGTCGTTGCTTGCCGATGGAGAGATTCCCAGTACCTTATAGGCTTGAGACAGCTCGTTCGCTCTCTCGCTCCCTCTATCCCTCGCTCTCTCGCTCCCTCTCCCTGAAGAATATCCCATACTCAGGATGGATTCCACATCAACAGCATCAATCTGCAGATAACTGCCAATCTCTCTGACGGCTTGCACCTCTTCAAGACTTACCGTTCCGTCAGCTTTGGCTATCATCGCAAGGAAACTCAGCAACTGCAGGCGTGTGCTGTAGTCCATATGCATGCGCATCTCCGCACAAGCCTGCCTGATATTCTCCTTGAAAACGGCATCTCCCTGTCGTTTCTGTTCTTCAAACATTCGCAACAGAATGGTCTCTCCCTCACTGACGGCTACCTCTCCAAAGTTGCGGCGCAGGAAGTCGCGTACAAATTCCATCTCTGAATGCATAATCTTTCCATCAGCACGGATGATGTACGAGGACAATACCAGCATCGAAAACAGGAAAGAGTTTCTGTTGCCTTCGTCATATGCTTGGGCATTTCCTCCTCCAAAACCACTTTGTCCGTAACTATTGCTTGATGTGGTCGTGCTCCCGTCAAACAGCGAGCCGAGAAAAAAGCCTGCCATTGCTCCCAGTACATTGCCGGTAATCACCCAGCCCAGCACGCCGCCAATCCATTTTCCTATTGCCATATTTTAATTTTTAATTTTTAATTACTTCCCTTCGGTCAGTGACCGTTGGTTCTTAATGCTTAATTCGTAATTTCCCTAAACGACCAAACGACCAATTTCCTAAACAACCAAGTTCAATTCTCAATTTTCTTAATCTTCCATCCGATAGCAGCGATAATGACAGACATGATCGGCGATAGCAGATTGAAGAAACAATAAGGCAGATACGTCAGTGTGGAAACGCCCAGCACCGTCGATTGCGTCATTCCGCATGTATTCCAAGGAATCAGCACAGAGGTTACCGTAGCTGCATCCTCAGTGGTTCGACTCAGCAGACGACTCTCGTATCCTTCCTTCCGATACACCTCTTTATATATGTCGGCATTCAGCACGATAGAGATAAACTGGTCTCCTGTTGTGATGTTGAGGAAGATGCCTGTTCCTACCGTCGATGCCACCAGGCTGGTTCTGCTTCTCACCCATCGAAGGATAACGCCTGTGATGCTGTCGATCATGCGGCTGGCCACCATCGCTGCGCCAAAGCACATCGCGCAGATAATCAGCCAGATGGTGTTCAGCATACCCGCCATACCGCGTGTCGAGATGAGTTCGTTGAGTGAGGCATTACCCGTATCCACAGCCGTAGAGCCGTAACAGGTGATTGCCAGCCCGCGTGTAAGCGTCGAAGCCGATGCAGTCGAGTCGCCGGCAACCTCGCATAGGATGTGGGGCTGTAGGATGAGTGCCACGATGCCTGCCATTACCGATGATGCGAAGAGAACGATGAGTGAAGGAACGCGCCGTGCTATCAGCACACCCGTCAGCACAGGCACCAGCAACGTCCATAGCGAAATGTTGAACTTCTGAGCCAGTCCTGTCGTATATTCGTCGACCTGCACCACAGCATTCTCCCCACCGCTCAATCCGGCAATGAAGAAGATGCTGATCGTAATCAGGAAGGTGGGAACGGTGGTGTAAACCATATAGCGGATATGCGTAAACAGACCCGTCCCTGTTGCCGACGACGCCAGAATGGTCGTATCGCTCAACGGTGACATCTTATCACCGAAATAGGCTCCGGAGATGATGGCTCCCGCCGTCCAGGCTTCCGATATCCCCAACGCATGACTGATGCCCAACAATGCCACACCGATGGTGGCAATCGTCGTCCACGAACTGCCTGACAGCACCGATACCAGCGCACAGATAAGGCAAGCCGATACGAGGAAGAACTGGGGTGACATGATTTGCACGCCATAATAGATTAAGGTGGGAACAACACCGCTGATCATCCATGTGCCAGCCAGCATACCCACACAGAGCAGTATGAGCAGCGTGATGCTCACTTCGCCCAGCGTCTTCTTGACCTGCTTCTCGAATGTATGCCACGATACGCGATAAACCGTCATCGACAGACTGACGCACACCGCCATACCCATCAGCAACGCTATCTGACTGCCGCCATTCAGTGAGTCGCTGCCAAACAGTGTGATGACGATGCCCAGGAATCCGATGAGCACCACCACAGGAATGATGGCTATCAGTGGGTGAGGTGTCTTTTGTGTCATTGACTTGTTCTTTGTTTCTAGTCTGCAAAGATAATCAATATTTTGTAAACTTCTACCAAAAAGACATCAATTTACTATAGTTATAATTAGGATGGTGTAAAAGTCAATTTTAAACTCTATTTTTTTATTTGCATTGAAAAGGAGGTGTAAAAAGTGGGATTTCTTTGGATAATCCATCATTTTTTTGTACCTTCGCACACAAATGATAATAGAGCTGATCAATCAAATCAACGATGCGCTGTGGGGCTATGCGATAATTGCGGCGCTGGTGGGCTGCGGACTGTGGTTCACCTGGCGTACTCGATTCGTGCAGTTCCGAATGGTAGGGGAGATGTTCAGGCTGCTCTTCGAGTCGTCAGGTCGTCCTGACGGACACGAACGACATATTTCCTCGTTTCAGGCGTTTGCAGTCTCGTTAGCATCACGTGTGGGAACAGGTAATCTTGCTGGTGTCGCCACAGCCATTGCTGTAGGCGGACCTGGTGCCGTGCTGTGGATGTGGGTGATGGCGCTGTTAGGATCGGCAACGGCATTCGTGGAATCCACGCTGGGACAGCTCTTCAAGCGACATCATCGTGATTCATTCATCGGCGGTCCTGCCTATTATATCCAGCAGGGACTGCATAGCCGTTGGATGGCTATACTCTTCGCTGTGCTCATCACCGTTTCGTTCGGAATGGCCAACAACTCTGTGCAGGCAAATACGATTTGTGGGGCCATGCAGGGTGCTTTTGGTTGGAATCCGGAGGTGGTTGGAGTGGTGCTGGTCATCATCACGCTCATCATTATCTTTGGCGGCATTCAGCGCATTGCACGTGTCAGTTCCGTCTTGGTGCCTATCATGGCGGTAGGGTATTTTGTGTTGGCTGTTGTCATCGTCATCATGAATATCGACCTTGTGCCGCATGTGTTTCGTGTGATTATCGACAGCGCCTTCGGATTGGAGCAGGCAGTGGGCGGAACCGTCGGAGCAGCCATCATGAATGGTGTGAAGCGCGGCCTGTTTTCCAATGAGGCAGGAGAGGGTAGTGCGCCCAATGCGGCAGCAACAGCAGCTGTTTCGCATCCTGTGAAACAGGGACTCATTCAGGCGCTGGGTGTGTTTACGGACACGTTGGTGGTGTGCTCATGTACGGCATTTATCATCCTCATCAGCGGTATTTACGATAATCCGGAACTCAATGGTATCATGCTGACGCAGACGGCTTTGCAGCATGAGGTGGGTGCATGGGGATCGGTTTTTGTCGCCATCGCTATCCTCCTCTTCGCGTACTCCAGTATCATCGGAAATTATTATTATGGTGAGGCCAATGTGCGGTTTATGACGAAGCATCCGGCTGCGATACCCATCTTCCGCATCCTTTCTGGCGGTGTGATGGTGCTGTTTGGTGCACTCGTTTCGCTTGATACGGTATGGAGCATCATCGATTTGTGTATGGCGCTTCTTACAGCCTGCAACCTCATTGCCATCATCCTTTTGGGAAAATATGTCTTCCGGCTTCTCGACGACTACCGTAACCAGAAACAGCAAGGCATCGAGAGTCCTACGTTCCATCGCTCCCAGCTCCCAGAACTGCAAGACGAACTGGATTGTTGGGAATAAAAATACCTGTATATCATGAAAAGAAGAATCACATTCATCCTGACTATGCTGCTCCTGTCGGCAGCAGTATATGCACAAGAGTTCAACGACTGGTTTGAAGACAGGACGTTGCGCATTGACTACACCTTCTCTGGAAACGTAAATCAGCAGATGATTGCGGTGGATGAGCTGAAATCTGTCCCTCGCTGGTATGGGAAACGCCAACGTCTGGCGGAACTGCCTGTAGAAGGAAACGGCCAGATCACCGTTCGCGCCCATCAGAGTGGCGACATCATCTATCGCAATTCTTTTTCCACGCTGTTTCAGGAATGGCTGTCGTATGATGAGGCAAAAACGACGAGCAGGGCCTTCGAAAATGTGTTCCTCGTGCCTTTCCCCAAAGATACAGTCGATATCACGTTGAACCTGTTCAACAACTGTCGCGAAGTGATGGCTACGCTGACGCATACCGTTGTGCCACAGGATATTCTGATTCGGAAAATAGGGGAGGAGCCGACGCCTTATCGCACCGTCATACAGGCTGCCGACACCACACGCTGCATCCATATTGCCTATATCGCCGAAGGTTATCAGCAAGACGAAATGGACATCTTCCTGCGTGATGTGAATACGGCGAACGAGGCGTTGTTTGCGCACGAACCATTTAAAAGTTTGAAAGACCGGTTCAACGTCATTGCCGTAGAAGCGCCTTCTGTGGACAGCGGTACTTCTATCCCGTCGAAAGGCATCTGGAAGCATACGGCCTTGGGTTCGCATTTCGACACTTTCTACAGCGACCGATACCTGACAACGCTGCGGCTGAAAACCCTACACGATTGGTTGGCGGGGACTCCCTACGAGCACATCGTCATCCTGGTGAATACAGAAAACTATGGTGGAGGAGGCATCTTGAACTCCTATAACCTCGCGATGGCGCATCATCCGTTGTTTAAACCGGTTGTGGTGCATGAATTCGGTCATTCTTTTGCTGGATTGGCAGACGAATATGCCTACGAGGAAGAGGATATTCCGATGTATCCGCACGATGTGGAGCCTTGGGAACCCAATATCACTACGCTCACTGATTTTCATGGAAAATGGGAACATCTGATCAAAAAAGGTACTGAAATTCCCACCAAACCCTCGTCAGATATGAAGAAAATCGGGGTGTATGAAGGTGCTGGCTATTCCTTGAAAGGCGTGTATCGCGGATTACAGGATTGTAGGATGCGCACGAACGAAAATCCGGAATTCTGTCAAGTGTGTCGTGATGCGATTACGCGACTCATCGATTTCTATACGGAGAAATAGCGACCCCCACCCCAACCCTCCCAAGGGGAGGGAGGTCGTTGATGGTTGAAGGTTGAAGGAATTTTGTCAGACATTTTGGTAGTCGGGGATGTCTTCCAAGAATACATATTTTTGATGTTCGTAATCCATTTGACAAACATAGTGGTTGATGCCGTTGGAGACAATCAGATAATCGACTTTCAACAGTAGGTTATAGACGCTAATCTGGTCGAACACTTTCTGCGTAATCGCAATGTTTGGAGCCTTGTATTCAACAATGATCCGAGGCTGTAACTGTTGGTTGTACAATACGGTGTCGGCACGTAATACTTTATTGCCAACCTGCAGCTTCACCTCGTTGGCGAGAAGGGTAGCAGGGTAGTGCTTGTGGTCGATGAGATAGTGTACAAAATGCTGGCGCACCCATTCCTCTGGGGTCAGCGCAACGTATTTCCGACGGAGCATGTCGAAAATCATGCGCTTTCCTTCTGATTCGCGTATCTTGATTTCGTATGGCGGCAGGTTTAAGGGCGTCATTTTAAAACTTTCTGTCCTCGAAATGAGATTTCTTGGAACTATCGGCTGATAATTCGAGAATTTTGTCTAAATTTGCATGCAAAAGTAACACAAATTTCCGAAAGTGGCAACAAAAGGAGCAACATTTCAAGCAATTATGGCCGATTTGAAGGCACGCAAGTTTTCACCTATTTATATATTAATGGGTGAGGAAGCGTATTATATCGACCAGATTGCGGACTATATTGCTGAAAATGTGCTGTCACCAGAGGAGCGAGACTTCAACCAGACGATTGTTTTTGGTGCCGATACAACAGCTGTTCAGGTGGCTGATATGGCGCGCAGATACCCCATGATGGCCGAATATCAGGTAGTTATCGTGAAAGAAGCGCAGAATATCCGCTCGTTGGATGCGTTGGAAAAGTACCTGAAAGCGCCCGTCGAATCAACCATCTTGGTGTGGTGCCATAAAAACGGCAAAATTGACGGTCGAAAAGCGGTTGTTTCATTGGCTGCATCTGTGGGCGTCGTGTTTGAAAGCAAGAAGATGCGCGAATTTGAGTTGCCTAATTTCATCGAAAACTACCTGAAACAGCACCAGGCAACGATTGATCAGAAGGCTTCACAGATGATTGCCGACCATATTGGCTCTGATTTGAGCCGACTGACTTCGGAACTGGATAAGGTGCTTGTTTCGTTTGCTGGAAAGACGGATAGGAGAGTGACGCCAGAGATTGTGGAGGAACAAATTGGCGTGAGCAAAGACTTCAATCCATTTGAACTCAAAAACGCAATTGTGAGCAAAAATGTGTTCAAAGCAAACCAGATAGTGAAATATTTTGACAGCAACCCCAAAGCCGGTTCTATCTATGCTTTACTCCCGATGCTCTTCACTTTCTTCCAAAATCTGATGATTGCCCATTATGCGCCCCAAAAACGGAACGAAAATGACATTGCTGACGCGCTGGATCTCAAGTCTGCATGGGGTGCAAAAGACTATTTGACGGGTATGAGATACTATTCTCCCAGGAAAACGCTCGATATCATCTCCAAGATCCGTGAAATTGACGCAAAAAGCAAAGGATTGGATAATCCGAACACCAGCGCAGGCGATCTGATGAAAGAACTCATCTTTTTTATCTTGCATTAGAATTCTGACACTCCAGAAAAATAATCACCCGTTTCCGACTCCTTTACTCATCGTTTGGATTGTTTTTCTTTCCTGAGAAAGCTCAAAAAACCTCCCCAAAAGTGCCAAAATAGCCCTATTTTTGTCTAGAATTGATTTTTTTCCGTACACGATTTTTTGCCCTAAAGTGCTGTGACAGTGGGGGATTAGCTCAAAATAAGGCCTTCAAAACTTCAATATTTTTAAGCATTCCATCGCTTGTTCAGAAATACTTCAAATACGCGCGAATTTCGAAATTTCAGCGAAAGCAGATTTATTATTCACAATCGTTTGCGTTTTAGAAAGCTAAACGAAAGGGACAAATACACAAAACAAAATCGATTATTCATTATTTAAAAGCATAAATTTTAATACTTAAAACTGAATAGCATAAAGCCGAATATACATTCACAAATTTAAAACAACAACCCGCCAGCGCGCGATGCATATTTATACGCCCCAGCATTTAAACTTGTAACGTGCTAATAATTAGCAAAATAGACAAAAATTATGTTGTGTTATTGCAAATATTGACACCCTGTGTAACTGCAAACTGCATATTTCTTACCAAAAGACTCCCCGTTGTACGTAACAGTCTGATAATACTCAGATTTTTATGTAAAATGGTTCGATATTTACTGATTTAGGGTTTTGCATTCTAAATTCATCTTTTCGTTTTCAAACATGAATCTTCAAGTTTTAGAATTTTGAACTTTAAACTTTTAGTTTGCGAATATTAGATTTTAATCGTAAAATTCTCCTTTAGAAATTTGTATAGTTTATTTTTTTGCTTTACCTTTGTAAAATCTTAGAAAAGTGACCATTTTACCCTTTTTCGGGACTTGGCATGCAGAAATACCCCTCTCTATAAGAGGCTGAATTTGTAAAAAATGATTTTGTAATTGACATATTTTGATTTTATGAAAGATAGGATTAAACATCTCATGGAGACCCAGCACATGACCCAACAGACCTTCTCTGATCTGATTGGTATCTCCCCTGCATCATTGAGCAGCATCTTCAATGGAAGAACAAAACCCACCTTAACGACCGTTGATGCTATCCGGAAAAAGTTCCCTACCCTCAACCTTGAGTGGATTCTTTATGGTCATGGTGCTATGTTCAAAGACACCAATTTCTCATCAGATACCCAGACAGCAAACAGTCAGGATGTGGTTGATGAGCCATCGTTCAACTTTGATGATGATGCTCATCCCCTACCTCAGCGTAGTTCTGATGGGGTCATACAACAGGATGTAAATTATACACCCAAAAAGATTGTCAAAAATGAGGTGAAATATCTTGACAAACCAAAGCGAACCATTACGGAAATACGTGTTTTTTACGATGATTTGACCTACGAATCATTTGTTCCGAAGAAATAAACGGCCTTGTGACGGATATCATTTCTGCATTTTCGACTGATGAATGACGTCAAAAACCGAATTTATCATAAATTATAGGCTTTCCTTTTGTGGTTAGCCTTTTTTTATGTACTTTTGTATGGTATTATTCCAGTTGCTGTTTTAATCAGATGAAAAAGTATATCCTCGACCTCACCGTGAGGTCAATAGTAAAGGTACATGAGCGTTATGTGCTCATCAAGCTCACCGATGAGCGTCCTCTTCCCCCCATGCTCCCCGGTCAGTTTGTGGAAGTTCGGGTTGACGGTTCTCCCACCACCTATTTACGTCGCCCGATTTCTATTCATTATGTAGATGACAACGCCAACGAATTATGGCTTCTTGTAGCAGCTGTGGGCGATGGTACCCGTCAGTTGGCTTGCCTTCAGCCTGGTGAAACGTTGAACTGTGTGCTGCCATTGGGCAATAGTTTCACGATGCCTACAAAGGCAGGCGAACGAATTCTGTTGGTTGGTGGCGGCGTAGGTGTTGCTCCCCTGCTGTATTTCGGTCAGCAGATCAGAAAACAGGGTGCAGAGCCTGTCTTCCTGCTGGGTGCCCGTTCTGCAGCTGATTTGTTGCAGTTGGATGCTTTCCGCGCAGTAGGAACTGTCTATGTGACGACAGAAGATGGTTCTGCGGGTGAGAAAGGCTTTGTGACAAATCATTCGATTCTTCAGTGTGAGCATTTCGACCGCATAAGCACCTGTGGTCCCAAGCCTATGATGGTAGCAGTTGCCAAATGTGCGAAACTGTTGAATATCCCTTGTGAAGCCTCCTTGGAGAACCTGATGGCATGTGGTTTGGGTGCCTGTCTTTGTTGTGTGGAGAAGACAACAGAAGGCAATCTTTGTGTCTGCAAAGAAGGACCGGTGTTTGATACAAAGAAGTTGATGTGGTAGAAGACCCTATCCCAATCCTCCCAAGGGGAGGGAGAAGGAGAGAGAATAGGTAAAGAAAAAAGAAAGCGATATGGCAGATTTACATGTAAAGATAAATAACTTGCAGTTGAAGAACCCTGTGTTGACCGCATCGGGAACGTTTGGGTATGGATTGGAGTTTGCTGATTTCATTCCGTTGGACGGTCTTGGCGGCTTTATAGTAAAAGGTACGACGCTGCGCGCGCGTGAGGGCAATGATTATCCCCGTATGGTGGAAACCGCTCAGGGTATGTTGAACTGCGTGGGATTGCAAAACAAAGGCGTAGATTATTTCTGCGAACACATCTATCCGCAGCTGAAAGACCTTGATACAAATGTTATTGTGAACGTAAGTGGCTCGTCGTTAGACGATTATGCAGAGTGTGCTGCACGCATCGATGCCCTGGAACACATTCCTGCCATCGAACTGAACATCTCCTGTCCCAATGTGCGTCAGGGAGGAATGGCGTTTGGTGTCACGTGTGAAGGGGCTGCCAGTGTCGTGAAGGCTGTACGCGAACGTTATCACAAAACGCTGATTGTGAAGTTGTCGCCCAATGTGACAAATATCGCTGATATTGCGCTTGCCTGTGAAGCTGCAGGTGCCGACAGCGTATCGCTTATCAATACGCTGATGGGAATGGCGATAGATATCGAGCGCAGAAAGCCGAAGTTGAGTATTGGTACAGGCGGACTGAGCGGTCCTTGTGTCAAACCTGTTGCCCTTCGTATGGTGTGGCAAGTGGCGAAAGCTGTGAAGATACCTGTGGTGGGACTGGGCGGCATCAGTACGGCAGAAGATGCGATTGAGTTCCTGATGGCTGGTGCCACAGCGATAGAAATCGGTACAGCCAACTTCGTTGATCCCGCTGTTACCATCAAGGTTCGCGATGGTATCAATGCCTGGTTGGATGCTCATGGTTGTCGTTCTGTAACAGAAATTATCGGATGTCTATAGAGAGCCCCACCCCGTCCCCTCCCTTTAGGGAGGGAGAAATGGGTGTTGGGTGATGGGTGTTGGATAAAAAATGAGGGCTACCAAAGGGTAGCCCTCAACCAACACAAAAACTAAACTAGACTTAACTAAATGAAAGGGATTTTCACAAACCCTGAACTTTCATCGTGTGCAAATATACGAATTTTCTTTTATATACAAGTGACTTTTTGTGATTTTTTTATTATTTAGTGCATTTTTTTTGATTTTTATGTGCTAAATATTCAATTTTGAAGCATTTTTCAGCATAAAATGATCCAAAATCACCATCGCTGCCATTGCTTCCACAACAGGTACGGCGCGAGGTAAAACACACGGATCGTGTCGTCCGCGAGCTTTCAGCGTGGTGGGATTGCCTTCCTGGTCAACAGTTTTTTGTTCTTGCAGGATGGTGGCAACGGGTTTGAATGCCACACGGAAGTAAATATCTTCACCGTTGCTGATGCCGCCCTGAATACCTCCACTGTTATTGGTGAGGGTTTTGAAAGACCCCTCCTGACCTCCCCTGTGAGGGGAGGAACTTGTGTTGGGTGTTGGGTGTTGGGTGTTGGGTGATGGTATGAATACATCATTTTGTTCGCTGCCTCGTTGTGTAACACCCTCGAAACCAGCTCCATATTCAAAGCCTTTGACGGCGTTGATGCTCAGCATCGCCTGTCCCAATTGGGCATGCAGCTTTCCGAATTCCGGCTCTCCCAGTCCTACAGGACATCCTTTCACCACACAGCTGATGATGCCGCCGATGGTGTCGCCTTCTTCCTTTACCTGCAGGATCAGCTGTTCCATTTGCTGTGCTGTTTTCTCGTCAGGACAGCGTACGGCATTGCTCTCTGTCTGGGTGAGGTCGTAGTCCTGATAGGAACCTTTCAGTTTGATGTTGCCCACCTGTGAAGTGTATGCCTGAATAGTGATGCCGACCTGTTGCAGTGCCAGTTTCGCAAACGCACCAGCTACCACACGGCTGATGGTGATACGTGCCGATGTACGTCCGCCGCCACGATGGTCCCTGATGCCATACTTATTATAATAGGTGTAGTCGGCATGTGACGGACGGAACAGACAGCGCATATTCTCGTAGTCCTGCGAATGCTGGTTGGTGTTTCTGACCATAAAGCCGATAGGGGTGCCTGTTGTTTTCCCTTCAAACACGCCAGACAGGATTTCTACCTGGTCGGCTTCTTTGCGCGCTGTCGTAATAGCACTCTGTCCAGGCCGGCGGCGGTTGAGTTCCTGTTGGATGAAGTCCATGTTGACTTCAATGCCGGCAGGCATACCGTCGATCACACCTCCGATGGCTTCACCGTGACTTTCGCCAAAGGTGGTCAGTTTGAATATGTTTCCAAAAGTGTTGGACATTTTCTTTTGTTTTTTTTTCGAGATGCCGATATGTCGTTATGTCGATATGTCGTTATGTCGAGATTCCGAGTCGATTTAATGATGATGTCCGCATCCACAGTCATCATGATCGTGCCCACAATCGCAATCCCCATGATCGTGTCCGCAATCACAATCACCATGATCATGTCCGCAATCGCAATCGCCATGATCGTGACCGCATCCGCATCCGCATGCTTCGCCACTGAGTATTTTAATCATGTGACGAACCTCATCTTCCGTCGCATCGCGGTTTTCAACGATATGACCTTTGAAATTCAGCGGTTTGCCTGCTAACGGATGGTTCAGGTCCATTCTCACCTTCTCATCGGTGATGTCGATGACGCGTCCCCAGAAGTGGTTGCCGTCCTCGTTCTGCAGGGGTACCATCGCTCCTTTGAAGATATGCTCGTGGTCGAAATGGTTGTTGATGGTAAAGATTTCTCTGTCCATATCGACAACGTGTGCCTCTTCGTATTTTCCGTATGCCTCTTCTACCGGCAGCGTGAAGTCAAACTCTTCGTTTGTGTCCAGTTTCTCGATATATTTCTCGAATGCGTCCAATGTGGTGCCAAAGCCGCTGATGAAGAAAAACGGCCTGTCTTCCTCTACTTTTTCCATCAGATGCTTTTTACCGTCTTCGTCAATGGCGTATAATTGATACACCACGTTGATGTACTTGTGCTTGTTGTCCATATTACAATACCTTATATTATATTTGGGCACAAAGGTACGAAACTTTCTCCGTATCGCAAGTCTTGAAATACCCATTTATTTTGATTTACGTCAAAAAAGCGCCCTTTTTTGCAAAAAACTGGTTGAAAAATGACAATCAGTTACAAAAACGCCTCTATCTTTGCACCGTCGAAAAGACAAAAGGATAACATTTTAGTAGTTTAAAAAATTGTAGAACGAGCCGTGAGGCTCTTAAAGTAAAGAAAGGTAAAAAGATTATGAAAAGATTGTTTTTAGTCGTTGTGGCAGTGCTCAGCATGACCGCAACATTTGCAGAGAACGGAAACAAGAAGTATGTAAACAGCAACCTCGACGCATACGTGCTGAACGTGAACGTCTATCGTTTGGGCGAGGCTTTGCATCTGGACAACAGCCAGTATGATGCTGTTCGTGACATCAACGATGAGTTCCAGTATGACCTGAAGCGTGCTGGTGTTACGAAAGAGAAGAATCGTCAGAAGATGCTTGATATGGCAGTGATGAAGAATCTTCGCAACATGCGTCAGGTTCTCGATTCAAAGCAGTACAGAACCTATTTGATGTTGCTGAACGCAACACTCACCAATCGTGGTCTGAAGTAAGAGAGAAAGCAAGTAATTTTTAAGTAATTTGGACTTAGGGTCTTTCAGGTCAATCGGCCAGAAAGACCCTAATGTTTTGTTTGTCCCCAGTGTTTTTTTCGTATTCTTTTGCGCAGTTGTTGTTTTTTGTGTATTTTTGTCGTCGCAATAAACAATCAATCGATGAAACGACTATTATACCTTCTCATATTCATCAGTATTTCTTTGGCCAGTCAAGCACAAGGACAGTTGCAGAAAATGTCGCCATTGGTGCGTCGTGCAGCTATTGCCCAGCGTCAGATGCAGCATGCGGCACCTCGCCTTCGTGCTCCTTGGCTGACGGAAGGAGAAGGGCAGGGGAGTGACGCCCCAGGCGAAGAAAAACCTGATACGCGTGAGATTTGTGTCTTTGTCCGTGTGGAAGGCGATGCCACCGAATTGTTCAGTGAGAACAATTGTCGCGAACTGGCACGTTTCGACGATATTTATATCGTGAGTGTTCCCATTCGAAATCTCAATGCTTTGTCCATGCAGGAGAGCGTTCTGCGCATCGAGGCTGGTGCTCCCTGCGAACTGCATACCGATACCACCGCCTTGGTTACCCATGCACAGCCCGTCTATACCGGCACACAGCTGCCCCAGGCTTATACGGGTCGTGGTGTGGTCGTTGGCATTCAGGATGTGGGTTTCGACCTCACCCATCCCACTTTCTACTCTTCCGACCTGTCGGATTATCGTATCCGTCGTTTGTGGGATATGCTGTCTGTGGAGAATACGATGTATGTAGGTGCTGAATATACCACTCAGCAGCAGCTGTTGGATTATGCGCATGGACGCGATGGTCTGATTATGGCGCATGGTACGCATACAGCAGGAATCGCTGCGGGCAGTGGCTACGATACCAACTATCGCGGTTTGGCGTGGGAGAGTGATCTGTGTCTGGTGGCCAATGCGGTCGTTCAAGATACGGTTTTCGTGGACGAAAACGACTATTATAAATACACCTCAGCAACCGATGCGCTGGGTTTCAAATATATCTTCGACTATGCTGCGTCGGTGGGCAAGCCTTGTGTGATATCTTTCAGCGAAGGTTCTCCTGAATACCTCGATGAAGACACGCAACTCTATTACGAAGTATTGGAAAAAATGACAGGTCCTGGACGCATCATCGTGTCGTCGGCAGGCAACAACGGACAAGTGAAAAGCTACTTCTGTAAACCTGTCGGCACAGAGAGCGCGGGGGCTTTCCTGTCGTCATCGGCAAAGAGTGTGAATTTTCGCCTGAAAGCCAACGGACCTTTCGCGCTTCGTACCACTTATTATATGGACACACCTGTTGTCCGTACCATCACCTCTACACAAGTATTCGAGGAGGAAAAGGCGTCGTATGCCGATACCCTGAAACACGAAACAGGCGACTTCGTCATCCACGTCGATGGCTATCCTTCAGCCTTTAATCCGCAGGAGCAGTTTTATGAGGTGCTTATCAGCAATCCTGCGCGAGTGGGCGCTGTACCCGTATCCATCGAGTTGGTGGGTGCAGACAGTCAGGTAGAGTTCTATACCTTCTCCAATATCCTCACAACCAACAGCCGCAATGCAACTCTCAATGCGGGTGAATATACCCATAACATCAATGCTCCTTCGGCTGCTCCTGCTGTCATCTGCGTGGGTATGACCTCTTATCGTAGGGGTTTCCTCAACTGGCAGGGTACATGGATGCAGACGACTACCATCACCGACGGATTCCGTGAGCCTCATTCGTCAGTAGGTCCTACGATGAATGATCGCATGAAACCCGATGTGTCGGCTCCTGGTTTCAACATCATTTCTTCCTACAATAGTTTCTACCGCGAACATAACCCATCAGCTGGCAATGCATCGAATGATGTGAAACGCTTTGAATTCAATGGCCGCACATATCCGTGGACCATCAATAGTGGCACCTCGATGTCTTCACCTGTCGTGGGTGGTGCTGTGGCGCTGTGGTTGCAAGCCAACCCCACGCTGACGCCGGCTCAGGTGATGGAGATTATCTCCAAGACCAGCCGCCATACCGATACCACTATGGAGTATCCCAACAACTATTACGGTTATGGAGAAATCGATGTGTACAGCGGTTTGCTGGAGGCGCTGAAGATGCAGGGAATGGGCATCGACCACCTTTCCCGTCATCAGCCTCAGGCTGTTACCTTCACACTGCGGGGACAGGAACTGGAGTTGCATTTTGAGCAGCCGCTGACCACTTCGGCAGAGCTATGCGTTTACGCGCTGAAAGGTGCCCTTTTGCAACGCAAAACGATACCTTTTGCAAGCCAAAACGTTACGTTTCCTTTAAGTGCCTTTCCTGCAGGCGTTTACGCCGTGCAGATTAACAGTCGCGATGCAGCCGTCTGTGGTTCTACTGTGATTAGGAAAGAATAAAAAAGCCCCCTCTAAATCTCCCCCTTGGGGGAGACTAAGAGAAGGAGTAAGGAAGTAAAAAATAAATGTATGCATAAGAATATGACAACGAGAGAGAAAATCAGGGAACTGATTGAAGCAAGAAACGAAAGGTGGTTTTCATCACGGTTATACGATTGGGTAATGCTGGCAGCAATCATCGTGGGCATCTTGCCGTTGGTTTTCAGAGAACAGCCTAGGATATTCTGGTATTTTGACTTGTTCTCCGGCCTGTGTTTTATTGTCGATTACGTGCTCCGATGGATTACGGCAGACATCCCGTATAAAGGTGGCAGCAGGGTCAGAGCCTTCCTGGTATATCCTTTCACCCCGATGGCGATTATCGACTTGCTGTCTATCTTGCCGATCTTCAATCTGCTCAGTCCTACCTTCAAAGTCGTCCGAGTATCCCGTCTGCTCAGAATCCTCCGCGTCATCAAGATTGTACGGTATTATGAACCGTTGGTCATCATCCTTGCCGTCATCAAACGTCAGGGAAAGATTCTCTGGACGGTGTTCTCGCTGGCAATATTCTATATCTTCATCACTGCGCTCATCATGTTCAATGCAGAAGAAGACATCAATCCTGAAACAGGCCGCTACCTCTTCGATAACTTCTTCGATGCCTTCTATTGGGCTGCCTGTACCCTGACGACAGTGGGATATGGCGATTTATACCCCATTTCAGATATCGGGCGTATCATCAGTATTGTCTCGTCAATGGTGGGTATCGCCATCATCGCCTTGCCGTCTGGTATCGTGACAGCCGGATATTTGGATGAGTTGAGTGTAAGAAAGAAAAGGGAAAGGAAACACGTGCGAAACATCGAACGAATGAAAGTTCCAGATATCAAACCAATCGACGACCCATCATGAGAAAAACAGTATTGATGGTTTTGTGTATGCTGGCAACGGCGATGCTGGCAGCAACGGGCACGTGGCAAAGTACGACTACGGGCGGGCCGATAACCTATACCACATCAGCGGCAATAGGTACGGCAGCAAAGGGCAACGACGGCAAACCGATGACGATTGTATATCTTGAAAACCTCAATATCCCAAAGAACGGTCAAAACAGCAATGCAGAAGATGTGACGTGGCTGCGTCGTCAGGGCTATCAGGTGATAGAGCTTGACTACGGCAAGGATTCACATGCGGTATCACCTTTGTTGAACAGCGATATCATTGCCATCAACAGCAGCTTGCAAAGCGGTAAGTTCTGCGGATGTGACTGTTCCCCCTACAGGTCGTATATCCTGATGGAGGGCTATCGCATCAGTCGCGATATCCCTTATTATCACGACGATCCAACGATCTATAACTATCCTGACGGATATAAGAGCAGTGAGGGCGACTGGCTCTGTTTCGACTTGGTGTATCCCGCTAACCCCTCAAAACCAGTACCCGTGCTGGTGACATTCTCGTATAGCAACAGTTATGCTACCTATAGTGGTGGCAAACTGACCGATGCCAATAAGCACAAACGTATGTATCTGCCTTATTTCTGGGGTGCTTTCAAGGATAGTTTCGTGGAAGGCGTTTCCGCCTTGGGATTTGCTTGGGCGGTGTGTGATCATCCGAAGTATTGTGACTGGGGACAAGGGAAATACACTGGAGGTGCCAACAAAAGCCTGGGTGCCATTGAGGTGAATCCGGATGCAGCCCGTAAGGTGAAGTCAGCCATTCGTGCAATACGGTCGTGCGGCATGGATCTGGGACTGAACGGTGAAGTAGCTGTGACAGGTTTCTCGCGTGGTTCTACGGCTGCAGCCCTCGCTGTGGGTGACGGTTTCATTGATGCTTATAAAGATGCTACGCGCGGCCTTTATGCTGATGAGAGCAGCAACGTGCAGTGTGCCATTCTTGGATCAGGTATGTTTGACTACGAACATGCTTTGCAGTCATCGACGGAATATACGAATATGAAAGCTTACGTCAACGCTGTCGCTGGTGGCTCTTGGACGATGCAGGGGGCATTGGCAACCATTGAGTCGTCAGCTTCTGCACCTACATTATTCTTCTATAATACTGACGACTACTACAAAGACAACAATAAAGATTCGCAAGGACTCTATGCCACGCAGGCAGCGCTGATGAAGGCGCGCCTGAATGAGGTGGGTACACCTACAGAGACACTCACAGGCTATAGCAGCGGACATGCTGTACCACAGACCGCAGCTGCCTTGAAGGTGATGTACGATTTCCTCTTGAAATATGTGCCTCAGCCTGTCGTCAGCGGTATCGAGGATTGTGTGACACCACAGAAAAAGTCCTCTGCAGCAGCCACCTATAACCTTATGGGAATCAAGGTCGGACCTAACTACAAAGGACTGGTTATTCAGTCAGGACAAAAGAAATGGAATCGATAGAAAAGGGGACTTCAATGGATGATCCTCGAACACATGCAACAGATAAAATTTCCGTTGTAAAGAAAATCATTTTTTCATAATGCTGTTTTGGTGGAAATATTTTTTGTATATTTGCACGCAGTAATTAAAAACAAAAATAGAGAATATGAATAAGAACGAGCAATTTGTCATTACCTTGAACCGGGAATTGGGTTCTGGTGGACATACAGTAGGCAGACTCCTGGCAGAGAAACTGCATGTAACCTATTATGACAAGGCTGTCATTAACGCGCTGACAGACCGGCTGGGTATGACGGTGGAAGAGGTCGAAGCCATCAAGGGAAAAAAACGCTCCTGGTGGGATGAGTTCCGCTGTGGTGCCGGCGTACAGGTGTTTAATGGTGGTATGCCTCAGTTGATGGCCGATTATTACACCATCGAGAACGATATGCCGGCAACGGACGAGATGTTCCGAATGGAAAGTATTGTGCTGAAGGAGATTGCAAAGTCGGAGTCTTGTATTGTCGCTGGCCGTAGCGGTTTTGCTGTCTTCCAGAATAGGCCCAACACGATGCATATCTTTATTCAGGCATCGATGGAGAAGCGTATCGCACGTGTCATCAAGCGTCAGGGACTTTCCCAAAAGGAGGCTATTGCAGCCATCGAGAAGGTCGATGCTGCCCGTGAGAACTATCTGAAGAAAAATGTGATGACCACTCGTTACGATACCCGTCATTACGACCTGGTGCTGTCAATGGATCATTTGACAGAGGAACAGGCTGCAGATATTATCTTTGACTTTATAGAGAAACAGGCTGAATAAAAAAAGCCCCCGTTGAAGGGGGCTTTTGTTTTACAGTGGATAATCCTCGAACGCGTAGAGGACGGTTGAAAGATAGCGCTCACCCGTGTCGGGAAGAAGTACCACTATTTTCTTTCCTTTGTTCTCTGGGCGCTTGGCCACTTGGATGGCGGCGAAGAGGGCTGCACCTGCAGAGATACCTACCAGCAATCCTTCTGACTGGGCAATCTCACGACCTGTGCGGATGGCATCGTCGTTTTCCACATCAAACACCTCATCAATCACATCTGCATCATAGGTGTTGGGTACGAAACCGGCACCGATACCCTGAATCTTATGCGGGCCGCTTTGTCCGCCGTTCAGTACAGGACTTGACTTCGGCTCTACGGCGATGATTTTCACATTGGGATTCTGCTCCTTCAGATATTTACCTGTGCCGCTGATGGTTCCGCCGGTACCTACACCACCAATGAAGATATCCACCTTGCCGTCGGTGTCGCGCCACACTTCAGGACCCGTGGTCGCATAGTGTTTGGCAGGATTGGCAGCGTTCTCAAACTGCTGCAGGATAACGGCACCAGGGATGCTGTCACGCAGTTCCTCTGCAGCGCGGATGGCGCCTGGCATACCGTCTTTACCAGAGGTGAGGCGCACCTCTGCACCGTATGCCTTCACGAGGTTGCGACGCTCTATACTCATGGTTTCAGGCATGGTAAGGATAAGATGATAGCCTTTGACGGCAGAGACCAGTGCCAATCCTACACCTGTATTACCGCTGGTGGGTTCGATGATGGTAGCACCTGGCTTTAAGATACCCTTTGCTTCTGCATCCTCGATCATCGCCAGTGCAATACGGTCTTTCACGCTACCGCCTGGGTTGAAAAACTCTACTTTGGCAATTACGGGAGTCTCCAGTCCCTTTGCCTGTGAATACTTGTTCAACTCCAATAATGGGGTGTTGCCGACGAGTTCAGTCAGCTGTTTTGCAATCTTTGTCATAATCTTATCCTTTTTATATATTTATATTGGTTGTTTGGTTGTCTTGTCGTTTGGTCGTTTGGGGATATTACTTGGCTGTTGGTACTTTTCCTAAACGACCAGATGACTAATCTCCTAAACGACTAATTGACGCTGCAAAGGTACGGCGATTCCCGTACTCCCACAATCACCCTTTTGCGGCATTCTATATACCACGAATATGGTATGCCTAATCCTCTTTGACGATCGGATAGAGTTCGATGAACTCACCCTGATGGTTCTGGCCATCATTGATGAGTTCGGCAAACTTCTGACCAACGGTCTCGGTATCGTGGAAGCCGGGTAAGGACATATTGCCGTTCAGGTCTGTGGTGGTAGGTCCTGGGTGTACGGAGAAGATTTCCACAGGCGTGTTGCTCTGTTGGAACTCAATAGCCATCACGCCCATCATCGCATTCTGTGCAGCCTTGCTGGCCACGTATGCCAGCGGGTGCCAGTAGGGACTGATCTCCGAAGGAACGGTCACGTTGGCAATGCGTCCGCTGTTCTTGGCGATGAGGGGAATCAAAGCCTTCGTCAGGGCAAAGGTACCGATGAAGTTCACGTCAAGTGTCTCTTTGATATCACGAATCTCTGTATGTTCGCTGTCCACGCTCATGTCGCCAGGGATGCCGGCATTGTTCACGAGCAGTGACAGTTCCGGATATTTCTCATTGATTTCCTGAACCGCTTTGTCGATGCCGTTGAGGTCTTTCAGTTCGATGTTCACCCAACCCTGCACATCCACGCCGGCAGCCTTCAGCTCGCTGATGGCCTTCTCTGCACGCTGTGCGTCGCGTGCACCGATAATCACCTGCCATCCACTCAGTCCGAGGTGCTTGGCAATTCCGAACCCGATACCCTTATTGGCACCGGTAATCAATACAACTTTCTGTTTCATATCTTATAAATCCAAATAATCACGGTGCAATGCTCGTGCAAGCCGAATGCAGAGAACTTGCTCTTTGCTGAGGCGCCGCCGAGTTTCGCAGTGTGAGGTAATCACGGTGCAAAATTACACAATTATGAGAAAACGCTTCTACAAATAGCAACGTTTTTACTTGATTGCAGTAATAAATACCATCTTTGTGGTATATATTATCCTGAAAACACGACAGTTTATTCGTAGTGTCTGATTCTGACGTCAATACCGTCGCCCTGCAACTGTGAAGGGATGCCTGTGACGTCCGTCTGTCCGTAGTGATAAGGGAACAGCACTTTCGACTTGATCATCCTGGCAGCCTTGATGAGTTGTTCGGGAGTCATCGTGTAGGGCTGGTTGCAAGGCAGGAAGGCAATGTCAATGTCCTTGATTTCTGCCATTTCAGGAATATCCTCAGTGTCGCCAGCAATATAGACTCTCAGGCCGTCGATGGTCAGGATATAGCCGTTGTCGCGACCTTTGGGATGAAACTGCAGGTGCCCTTCCGTCGTGTTATAGGCAGGAACAGCCTCTACGGTGATATCATTCAATGTTGAACGCTGACCATTGACCATGATTTGGCCGTAGCCCAGCATATCAGCACAACGCTTGTTGGTAATCAGCTGCGTTTTCTCGCCAGTCAACTGTTTGATGGCCTCCTTGTCGAAGTGGTCAAAATGCTCGTGGGTCACGAAGAGATAGTCGGCCTTGGGCATCGTGGTATAGTCGATTGTCTTGTTGCCGAGCTTTGTCACAGGGTCTATGACGATTTCCTTGCCGTCGTATTCGATACGGATGCTGGCATGAACCAACGCATGCATCTTCACCGTCTTGCCGCTCTTGGTCTTGAACACATCCACCTCGTAAGTATCGGTCGTTACAGGCTTTCCCGCCTCCTTCCACGCAAGGATGCCGCCCTTGAGGTTGAAGCATTGATAGCCGGCTTCAGCCAATTTTTCTGCGGCACTGGCAGAACGACGACCGCTGCGGCAATAGATGGCAATCTTCTTGTCTTTGGGCAGTTCTGCCTGCGCTTTCTCCATGAAGTCGCTTTGTTTCTGGTCAATCAGAATTGCCCCTTCGATATGTCCTTCAGCGTATTCGCTGTCCGTACGGACATCAAGCAACACAACATTGGGGTCCTCAATCAGTTCAGAGAATCCCTGCACATCCACATTCTCGAAATGCTGCTGTCCACAGGCAGTAGTCAGTCCTAAAGCCGTCAGTAAACAAACAAAAATCTTCTTCATAATCCTAACCTTTCTCAAACCGACGCCGCAATGTATCCATCTCATGTTTCCATCGTGCGTCATTAAATAATGTTGGGTGCAAATTTAGTAAATTATCAGCAAACTATCGCATCATTCCATAAAAAAGGAGTCGCCTCTTTTTTCTTTGTTCGAGCATTTTTTCTTCGTGACGAGCTGGTTTCTTGGCAGATTCAAGAAGTAACCAATTTTTATCCTTTCATCCTGCACCTAAGCACCGCCTTCAAGTACCAAATCGGTACCACAAAGTGGTACTGACAGTACCAAAGCCTGGTACTCTTGCTACCAACGTCTGGTACTCTTAGTACCAACGCTTGGTACCTCGCGTACCAAAATGTGGTAGAAATCTGGTACAAACGGTAATTATTTCCTTAACGTACAAACGGTAATTATTTCCTTAACGTCGTTGGTATCGTTGGCTTAGGTGCAGGAAACGGTGTAGGAAAACACGTTTGCGGTGTAGGAAACGGTGCAGGAAAAATCCTGCAACTCTCTGATAATCAGTAGTCGGTGTAGGAAATGCGGGATTTTTGGAAATCTATTCTTGTATAAACAATTGTTCTGGTTATAGTCAGTTCCTATGAGAGGTGCCGAAATATTTCTCAAAATTACTATTTGCGTACGAGTAGAAAATCTGAAATGGAATCATAAAATGTGGTGGGAGGCATTAAGGGAGATTAAAAAGTCTTTCTGCTCAGAAATGTAATATTATCGCTATATAAACGTACTATATAAGTAAAAAACAAACCGAAAATGAAACGAATAATGAATAAGAAACTTATCATCACCACACTGCTCGCTATCGTATCGATAGGTGCGAGCGCACAATTGGAAAGCGTAAAGGAACTCTCAATGAAGTCTGAGTATTTCAACCACGAACGTCAGGTGCTCATCTATACACCAGCAGGCTACCAACAAAATGACCAGACATACTATGATGTCATTTACGTGTTCGACGCGCAAGACCGCACGATGTTCGATCTTGTTCACTGTCTGCTCAATATAGCCTGCAAGCCCGACCCTGACGATGGCAGGAGTATGAACTTCATCATTGTCGGCATCTGCTCGCCAAACCTTTGGGACATCAATTACTTCCGCAACAACGACTATCTTCCCATGCCCCTGCATGGCAACAATGGACTGTTCAAGGAAGGTTATAATTATGGCAGCTCGCCCGACCTGAAGAAGTTCGTCAAGAACGAGCTGATGCCATACATGAAGCAGAATTATCGCACGTCGGGACGCTCTCTCGGTATCGGCCATTCGCTGAGCGCATCGTTCGTGCTCGACTGTATGATTACTGACGACCTTTTCGACGACTACATTGCCATTTCGCCCAACTGCAGTTACGACGAATACCGTCTGGCCACGGACATAGAGAAATATCAATTCAAGAACCGCAAAACTCCCCGCTTCATCTATGCGTCTATGGCGAGAGAAATAGAAAAAGAGCCTGATTATTGGGGTGACGAATGGAAATCAGGCTGGGATCGCGTTAGCACAATCCTCAAAGACAAGTCACATTCTAACGAAAACACCGTCACCTCCGTACACACCTTCCCCGACTATGACCATTACGGCAGTTTTATGCCCAGCGTAACAGCGGCTCTGAACGACTACATCGTGTTTGGAGCCAAGAAATTAGTTGGATATATTGGCGAGGAAACCAGCCCCGTACATATTGAGCTTCGCGGCAAGAACCTGCCTGAAGACATATACATCACAGGCAACCAAGACGCGTTGGCCAACTGGGAGGCAAAGGGCATCAAAATGAACCTTGTCAACGACAGCATTGCCGCCATCGACCTCTGTCTGCACTTGCCTGCCCAGTTCAAGTTTACCCGTGGCAGTTGGGAGCGCGAGGCCGTAATAAAGAATGCTGATATAGGAAACCACATCATACACGATGCCGAGCATACAACCCGTATATACCGCCTGTGGGAAAGGAATCCCTGGTTGGGAGAAGGACAATAATTTTTATTTGTAAAGATTGATCAACGGGTAGGTTCTGTACCCCTCCTTTCTTTTCTACACCTTATTATAATAATACGTGGAATGCTTCGGCGTTCCACGTGTTTTTCTTGATTCTCTTTTGTCGTTTTCTTATTATTTTGAAATAAATCGTTATCTTTGCATCAGAAATTATAGCATCACACTAAAATGCGGTGAACGGGACGAAGAATAATCGCACTAAAGCACCCTTTATTTTTTTTGAAATGGGTGTGTAATTTTTTGGCCCTGAATAGCGTCTAATAAACAGAAACTTTTAAAACAAACAATTATGATTCTATCAACAACCCCACAAATTGAAGGTCATCCCATCCGCGAATATAAAGGAGTGGTGACAGGTGAAACGATTATCGGTGCAAACATGTTCAAAGACTTTATGGCTGGCATCCGCGACATTGTAGGAGGCCGTTCCAAAAGTTACGAGAAGGTGCTTGCCGAAGCCAAGGAAACCTCCCTGCAGGAGATGATGCAACGTGCCCAGGCTCTTGGTGCCAACGCCGTAGTAGGAATTGATATTGACTACGAAACTATTGGAGCTAATGGTTCGATGCTGATGGTAGCCACCAGCGGAACAGCTGTCGTGATATAAAAATCGGATTTTTGTTGATTGCTAAGGATTAACAGCGTCCTGAATGACGAGGCCTGCCAACATGAAGCCGAAGATGGCGGTGATATGTACCAGCGAGCCTTTGTCTGCGCCCTGTGGCTTCACCTGTTCGTCGGAATAGACGCATTGGAACTTACCTGGATACTGGCCATCGCGCTTGAAACGCTTGCGGAGGACACGCGCCAGCGGGTCGCCCTGCACCTTCCAGAACTCGGCAATTTTGATGCGTGTAGGGTCAAGCTTCAAGGCGGCACCCATCGACGAGAAAAAGGTAGCCCCCTTCTTATCCCCCCGATTGGGGGGAAGACTCGTTGCCATGAGGATGAGCAAAGCCTTGTCCTTCAACGAGTCGATGGCATCTATAATATAATCATAGGTGTCAAGTTCAAAGCTCTCTGCGGTCTCAGCCGTAAAGACCTGTTGCAGGGCGGTAATCTCTGCTGAGGGGTTGATGGTGAGCAGGCGTTCCTTGAGGGCATCGACCTTCACCTGACCGACGGTTTTCGTCGTCGCCATCAGCTGGCGGTTGATATTCGTGATGCACACTCGGTCAGAATCGACAATCGTCAACTTCCTGATGCCAGAACGCACCAGACTCTCAGCGCACCATGAGCCGACGCCGCCCACACCGAAGACAATGACACGCTTCTCAGCGATGCGGCTCATCGCCTCGTCGCCTAACAGGAGTTCCGACCTGCGGAATATTGCTTGCATATCGGAGCTTTGCTTGTCTGCCCGTTGCCTTTCTGTTGTCATGAACTAGAATATGTTTACGGCTGCAAAAATACACAATAAATTTGAAAAAGCGTGTCATCCGTCACAGAATCGTGCAGAATATCCCAGAAATTTGGCAGTAACTGTAATAATCTGTACCTTCGCAGCGTCCAATTGAAAAAACAATAAAAAAAATGACTATGAGAATAGAACAACCCAAAGATTATCGGGAGGTAGAAGACTTGACTCAAGAGGGTCAACTGCCTCAGTTCTGTCAGAGTTGCGGTATGCCGCTCATCAAGAACGAGGACTGCGGAACAAATGCTGATGGCAGTATCAATTTCGACTACTGCCAATATTGCTATAAAGAAGGTAAGTTCCTACAGAACTGCACGATGGAAGAAATGATTGAGCATTGTGCGCAGTTCATCGACGAAGTGAACAAACAAATGCCAAAGCCCATGACCAAGGAAGAGTATAAACAGATGATGCAAGGTTTCTTTCCGATGCTAAAACGATGGAGCAGCGAGAGCCATCAGAGCTTGCTCAAAGATGACCGAGTCGCGACAGAGTAAGACGAAGTCAAACGCTGGAGAAAATGACGCAGCGAAATTAATTCTTGATATCAACACCACCAAAGAAGTTGTCGGCAATGATGTGGATGCAGGGAACATCTTTACCTGCGACTCTTGAAGCATGATTGCCGACACCACCAAAGAAACTGCGACTTTTGACCACAACGTTCACCGTCTGAGGCACAAAGAGTTCTATGCCGCCACAGAAGGTATGGATCTCTATCTCCTCATCCTCTGTAATAGTGGCTTCTCGCAAGTCCATACGGATGCCGCCACAGAAAGCATCGAGACGGGCACCGTGAAAAGGTTCACCCCGATAGATATACTCATCGCCGCCGTAGTGCACACTGCAGCAGATGCGCTTGCCATCCTCACCAATAGGCAACGGACGCTGCAACCACTGATCAGGATCGCGACGATAGCTGTCGATGAAGAGGCTCACGCCAACATATATCAGCAGACAGATACAGAAATAGGTAACCCACGGTTCCTCTGATACTTTTGCAAACCAGCTCCACTTGATGATTCCCCAGATTGTTGCCAATTTTGTTAAACTGGCTGCAATGAAAACTATTCCAATAATCGTTCTTGGTTTCATAACTTTACTTTTTTACTGTTTGGCAGTGCAATGCTCGTGCAAGCTGAATGCAGAGAGCTTGCTCTTTGCTGAGGCGCCGCCGAGTTTCGCACGAGATTTATCGAGTGCAAAGGTACGCCATGTCTATTTTGTCTCCAAATTTCTGGGATATTCTGCATGATTCTGTGACGAATGGCGTGAGACACGGAGAAATACTCTATCAATTCGCTTTTTACTTTTTGCCTTTTCTTGGGTCTAATAAAGTATAGACCAAAACAAACAACAAATGATGAAACAAACAATCATTAATCTTTTTCTGGTAATTGCTTTTACAGGCTTTTCAGTAAATATGCAGGCTCAAGATGACAGGTTCCAGTGTGATGAATCTTGCGCTCCCAGTGCAAAGGGTGCGGTAAAGTATAATGTGGTCAGTCCTGTTGGCTTTTCTACAGTAAAACCCATCGAGATGGCTCCGCGTCTGAATACCCTCAATGGAAAAACCATCGCTATCGTTGGTGAGGATTTTATGTATAACATCACACATCCGGAACTGAAGCGGCTCATCAAGGAATACTATCCTACGGCAAAGGTCATCATGTATGACGAACTGCCTATTGCTGGACCTTATCCTGCACCAGGCATCACGCGACAGTCGACAGAACAGTTCCGCCAGCGCCTTATCGACCTGAAGGTGGATGCGGTTATTGCCGGCAATAGCGGATGTGGCATCTGTACGCCTAAGGAGACAGGTTCGTGTATTGTGGCAGAGCGGTTGGGTATTCCAACAGTTATCGTTACGGCACCAGGCTTTGACGAGGAGGCACGCTATACTGCTCGCAATAATGGTGTTCCCGTGCTTCGTATTGCGGTCTATCCTGGAGCTTTTGCTTCGCACACAGAGGAGCAGCTTATTCAGAACACCCGTGAGGTGACGTGGCCACAGATAGTGGAGGCTCTCACCAAGCCTATCACAAAAGAAGAATATGCGGTATCAGAAACTGTTCGTGGCATCACCGATGACGTCTATCATGGTACGTTGGACGAAATATATGCTTATTTCACCAGTATGGGGTGGAGTGACGGAACTCCGTTTTTCCCTCCTACTTATGAGAAAGTACAAACCTATCTGAAATATACCGATCATGCCTGGAACGAGACCATCGCCGTGCTGCCGCAAGCTTTCCGCAATACGACTACGTGGCATGTGGCAGTGAACGCCTGCATGGCAGGATGTAAGCCAGAATATATGCCCATCCTCATTGCTATGACGCAGGCGATGGCTGGTGGTGACTTCCGTCGAACGCTGGGTAGTACTCACGCCTGGATACCTTATTCATGGCTTAACGGACCTGTGGCACGACAACTGGGCATCAGTAGCGGACAGGGTGAAATCAATGCCGAGGCTAATACCGCACTCAGCAGATTCTTGTCGTTAGCCCTTCAGAACCTCGCAGGATACTACGTAGGACAAAACCGCATGGGTACATTCGGTTATTTACAGCCTTGGTGCCTTGTGGAAGACGAAACGGCCTGCAATCGTATAGGTTGGCAGACGTGGAATGAACAGTTGGGTTACAACATCAACGACAATACTGTTACGCTCACATCGGCTCTTATGTGGGGCAACAACATGGCGCCCTCTACTACTGATGCCGAGAAGGTGATGCTGCTCATAGCATGGGATATTGCTGAGCGCTGTCAGTTTGCTTTGGGAAGCGGCAAGCAGTTTACCAACCGCGTTGTCCTTATGACTGAACCAGTTGCCAATATCCTGAAGGAAGGCTATCATACCATTGGCAGTTTAGAGGATGCTTTAATAGAAAACTCGCGACGGCCGGCATACGAACGAGCATTGGCTAACTACTATGCTAATCCTGGCAGCCGTAAAGACGGCGGGGAACACTCGTTCAATCAGTATCTGAGTCATATCATCAGGGCTGAGGGTGGAAAGGAAACATCCACTCCTGCATGGTATGATACGCAGGCCACAACCATGACTACTGTTCCCACCATGAAGAAAGGTGCCACAGCATTCCTCATTACAGGTGATGCCTCACGTAACAAGGTACAGACTATGCCCGGAGGTGGCTTCTCTACTGTTCGCATCGATCTGCCTGCAGCGTGGGACTCACTCATGGCAGTCAAAGGCTATCCTGCTTTGAAAGATATGCACCTTTGAGGCTTTGCCTTGAAGATACGATAAAAGAAAAAAGCACTTTTTCTTTGTATTGTCCTCACTTAATTGTATCTTTGCCCGCTGTATGAACAAAGGTCATAAAGAAACCATTAGTATCCGCTTTATCAGCACCGCCTTCATGGTGCTGGCGATAGCTATTTTCAAGCCCTTCGGACTCGAAGTGTGGCAATGGGAGGCTTATGTTCATTTGCTGGCGATATTTGCATTGGGCTTGTCCAGTTGCATGCTGACGGAAATCATTTTGCGATACCTGATCCGTATGCCTCGTTCCTACGATCGTGGCGTCAATTATATCATCAGCCGCAATCTCCGTTTCCAATGTATCAACACACCATTGGTGTCGTTGCTGATCTGTCTTTATCGTCACTTCGCGATGAGTGAGCTGGTAGAAGGCAATAAGCTGTCGTTGAGCAATTATCTGGAGACATTGGCGATTATCGCCTTTCTCTCTTTTGCTATCGGACTCTATTGGCGATTCAAGTTCCGTAGCCGTTATCTGGCTGCAGAACTTGAAGAGACCAAACTGCTAAACGAGCAGTTGAAGAAGTTGCAAGCATCTGGAATGGTTTCAGGTTCCATGTCGCAGAATTCAGGTCCCGAGTTACAGGATTCAGGTTCCAAGTTTCTGGATATGCAGATTACCCTTGAGGGAACCACCAACGAACATGTGAGCCTTCAAATTGCCGACCTGTTATATATAGAGGCTGTTGGTAATTATGTGAAGGTTGTCAGCAAGCGCGACGAAGAGTTGCAGACAAATATGCTACGCGCGACGATGAAACAGATGGAAGAAGCGCTGCAGGCTTATGCTATGATTGTGCGTTGTCACCGTGCCTTCATGATCAATCTCGGACAGGTGGAGCAGATTTCCTCTAATTCCCGTGCCATGCAGCTCATCATGCGTCACAGTCACGATGCCATTCCCGTCTCGCGCAGCCATGTCCACAAACTGAAGGAACTCCTTTACTAATTACATTCTTTGCTTTTGCTTCTCGCCGGCACCGGAACCGCGATATTTGCTGCGTGCCTCGTTGAACTTCCATGTGATATTGAGCATGAAGGTGCGACGGGCAGGATTAGCAGTCGTAATCTCACGAATGCCAAAGATGGTGGCTTCGGTCTTGCTGGTGTTGAAGATGTCCATGCAACGCAGGTCGAATGTCATCGTTCCCAACCGGTGGAGGTTGACATCATGCTGTACACCCAGAATGGTGTTGAAACGATGGGTGGTGATTCGGAAGTTGTTGTAGTCGCCGCAGGAACTCCAAACGATGTTGGCACTCAAACGGAATTTCTTGGGCAGTTCGAAATCGTTCTTCCATACCAGATTGAGATAAGGATGGCTGAGCGTTTTGATGGAACCGTCGGCACAAGGAGTCTTGTAATTCTGGAAGACTGCGAATGCAGACCATGCAGGATGCCAGCAGCCAATGACAGGATTGGCGGAGAAGCTAACAGACAGCTGGTCGAAGTCTTCTTCGCTGTTGATGGGGCGCACAAGACTGACCAACGGGTCGGTAGAGCCAGGGAAGGGTTCTGTGGACATCGTCTCGGAATCCTTGATGCGACCGTAGTTCAGTGTCAGATTCATCCATTTATAGGCGGCATTGACGACGATACTATGGGTGTAGGTGGGCTTCAGATACGGGTTGCCGCTCTGGTAGGTATAGCGGTTGATATAGATGGTGGAACTGGTCAGCGAACTGTAGTTCGGACGTTGAATGTCGCGACGATAGGAGAGGGAGAGCTGTACTTTACCGATCGGGGCTGAAACAACGGCTGTCGGGAACCAGTCGCCGTAATTGCGACACACTTCATCTTCGCGTTGTCCGAAGTTATAGTAGTCGTTTTTCAGGTGTTCATATCGCAAACCCACTTGTGCAAAGAGCTTGCCGAAGGAACGGCCATACTCCACAAAGGCAGCTGCAGACGACTCGTTGATCTCGGTATCGGTAGCCTGTACCGGCACCTCTGCCGTAGCATTGTAGGTATAGGCATCTGTACGGTGGTTGTGGGAGTATTCGCCGCCAACAGAGAGATTACCGTTCAAGACGGGATAGCCAAATACCAGCTTCGTTGCCCAGAATTTATTACCGCTGTCGGTGTTGCTTTCGATAGAACGGGTTGTGACAGCTCCACTCACATCGGTTGTCTGTTCAACGGTCTTGCCGGGAGTTGTGGTTTTGTCGAACAGTCCGTCGACGTTCAGGTCGATGCTCAGATTACCCACTTTGCCATTATAGTAAACATTGAAGATATGCTTGCGGAAACGGTCGCTCTGGGTAATATCGCTTACGGAATGTTCCTTGTAGATACCGTTTTCGTAATTGTCGGTCGTAAAACAGTCGTAGAAATCGGTGCTGGGATGATGGTCGTATTTGTAGAACGCACCAAAGCTATGGTTCTCGTTGACCATATAGTTGATCTGTAGCTGTGGCGACCATCCCTTCCAAATGTTTCTGCCATCCTGAGAGGTGATGCCCTCGATGCGGTCGGGACCTACATAATAGTAAAGACGGTTGTCTTGCAGCATCTTCGTATGACCAAAGCGGCCTGCCCAGAACGAAGCTGTGATATCGAGTCCGCCTGTACGGTAGTTCAGGTCGAGATTATTATGCAGGGTGTAGTTATACTGATACATGCCCTGCAGGTTGTCCTGGAAACTGAAGCCTTCGCCCTGAGCCTTCTTCAGCGTGATGCGTACAACAGCCTTCGTCGATGCGGCATAGCGAGCACCGGGGTTCTGTACGACTTCCACATGCTGAATCTGATCAGAACGCAAGCGCGTGAGTTCGTTCATGTCGCGTACCTGCCGACCGTTGATATACACCTCAGCATCGCCACGTCCCAAGACTTTCACAGCGCCGCCGTCAGAGGCTTCGAGCGACGGTATCTTGTCCAACATGTCGGAAGCGGTACCGGCTTTCTCCAGGATGGTGCCGGCAACGGTGGTACGCATCGCATCACCTTTCACATAAGTTTTGGGCAACGTACTCTTGACAACTACTTCGCCCAACATCGTAGCATCTTCCTTCATCTGGATGGTCAACCCGTTGGCGGCTGTAATATATAAGGTCTCATAGCCGATACAACTCACCTTCAACACACCTTCGTTGATATCGGTCGTGATATTGAAATCACCCTGTTCGTTGGTGGTGGCACCCTGAATAAAAGTAGAGTCGGGGAGCGACAACAGAACCACGTTCACAAATGGCATCGGTGCCCCGTTCTCGTCGATTACCTTTCCGCCCACATCTTGTACTTTGGCGAAACTCATCATGCTCATCATCATTGCAGCCATCAGTGCTGCGAATTTCATTGTTTTCATAATCGTATTGCTTTTTAAATTTGCGTCGAATTGTTTTGTCGCTGCAAAGATAAAAAGAGAAAAACCGTGCTTCCAAATATCTGGGATATTCTGCACGGTTTTGTGACGAATGACAAGCTATTGTGACGAATGACAACGTTTTGTGATGAATGAGTAGAGGATATCAGGCAGTGGTCTAAATATAGAACTCACTCGGATCTATCAAGCCTGCACGAAGGGCGTATTTCACAGCTTCGTGCGCTGTGTTGATACCTAGTTTGCGGAAAATGTTCTTACGGTGGGTGGTGACGGTGTGGATACTCGAAAAGCGTTCGGCGGCAATTTCCTTCGTGGTCTTCCCCAATGCGATGCCCTTTACAATCTCTTTCTCCGTCTGCGTCAGGATGCTGGACGTTTCCTCTTCCTGCTGTTGGGCGATGATGGATTCCAGCGCCCGTTGACTGAGGTAGCGGGAATGGCGGTTGACAGCTTGCATCGTTTCACGTATCTCACTCATCGGTCCGTCTTTGAATACCATGCTGAACTGATGGGATGAATAGATGATACGACGGATGAACTGAGGGGTCAGTTCTTCGCTGATAAGTACCCACTGCGATAATGAGAAACGCTCAGCGATAATCAGGAGCTGGTCCTCATCGGCGAAGTCGAACAGCGTGTAGTCGAGCAGTACGATAGCACTTTCGTGTTCCTTGAGCAAGGCTACAAGTCCCGCCCTGTCGAAGGCGTGATGGACGATATTTTCGTCATCCTTGCGAAGCAGGCTCTCCAGCGCGAAGTGAGTCAGCTCCTGATTGTCGGCTATGATGTAATTCCTCATCTTTGGATATATGTGGTTTTAAATCTTATCGAGAGCCTGTGCCAAATCGTCGATGATGTCGTCGATATGCTCGGTGCCGATGCTCAAGCGGATGGTGGCAGGTGTGATGTGCTGCTCAGCCAGTTCCTCAGGCGAGAGCTGCGAGTGGGTAGTGGTGTAGGGGTGGATGACCAGACTCTTCACGTCGGCCACATTAGCCAACAGCGAGAAGATCTGCAGGGCATCGATAAACTTCCAGGCTTCTTCCTGTCCGCCCTTTACCTCGAAGGTGAAGATAGAGCCGCCACCGTTGGGATAATACTTCTGATACAGTGCGTGGTCGTGATGACTCTCAAGGGCGGGGTGGTGTACGGCTGCTACTTTCGGGTGCTTGCTCAGGAAGTCGACCACCTTCAGGGCATTCTCCACATGACGCTCTACACGCAGACTCAGGGTCTCGACACCTTGCAACAGGATGAAGGCGTTGAAGGGAGAGATGGCTGCACCAGTATCACGCAGCAAGACGGCGCGGATGCGGGTGACGTAAGCGGCAGCGCCAACGGCGTCGGCAAACACGATGCCGTGATAGCTGGGGTCGGGTTTGGCGAGTGTGGGGAACTTGTCGGGATTTGCCGTCCAGTCGAACTTACCACCATCGACGATGACACCACCCAGAGAGGTTCCGTGACCACCGAGGAACTTGGTAGCCGAATGTACCACGATATCTGCACCGTGCTCCAACGGACGGATTAAATAAGGTGTGCCGAAGGTGTTATCGACGATGAAGGGAATGCCGTACTTGTGGGCTATGGCAGCCACGCCCTCGATGTCAAGCACATCAGAGTTGGGATTGCCGAAAGTCTCAGCGTATATAACTTTTGTGTTGGGTTGGATAGCGGCCTCCAGAGCTTCGAGGTCGTTGACATTCAGAATGGTATTCGTGATGCCCTGCGTAGCCAGCGTGTGGGTAATCAGGTTGTAGGAACCGCCATAGAGGTTGTCGGCAGCCACGATATGGTCGCCATTTTGTACAATGTTCTGCAGCGCATAGGTGATAGCAGCAGCACCACTGGCCACAGCCAATCCGGCCACACCACCCTCAAGGGCTGCCACGCGATCCTCGAATACGCCCTGGGTAGAGTTGGTCAGACGACCATAGATGTTACCGGCATCGCGCAAACCAAAACGGTCGGCAGCATGTTGCGAATTGTGAAACACATAGCTCGTGGTCTGATAGATGGGCACTGCGCGGGCATCAGTAGCGGGGTCAGCCTGTTCCTGGCCTACATGGAGTTGCAACGTCTCAAAGTGATAATTCTTACTCATAATCTTATCCTTTCTATTTTTATATGTTAATTATATGAATCTCGAATTCGACTGCAAAGGTACAGTAAAAAAGAAATATCCTCCAAATTTCTTGCGTAATTCAGAATAAACACCTAATTTTGCAATTTGAAAAGAATAAACGCCTAAGAATGGCTAAAAAGGAGAGCTGTTTTAGAATAATATTCTGATAAACGATATGGAAAGACTGGATGATACTGATTTGCAGATACTTAGAACGCTGCAGAAGAATGCGAAACTAACCACAAAGGAGTTGGCTGATGCCGTTCATCTGACACCTACACCCGTGTTTGAACGACAGAAACGATTAGAGAAACGAGGCTACATCAAAAAATATGTAGCCATTCTCGATGCAGAGAAACTGGGTAAGGGTCTTTTGGTTTTTGTGAAGGTGAAGCTGAAGCAGATCAACCACGAGATTGCTGATGCTTTTGTACGCCGTATCAAGCGTATGCCTGAGGTGACGGAATGCTACAACACCTCTGGCGCCTACGACTATCTGTTGAAGGTACGTGCCGAAAGTATGCAGCAGTATCAGGAGTTTATATTATATAAATTAGGTGAAATAGACCAGCTCAGTTCCATAGAGAGCACCTTCGTGATGAGTGAGGTCAAACAGGCCTATGGGATCAATATATAAGCCCTCTCCAACCTCTCCCTCAAGGGGGAGGCTATTGAAGGAGTAGGGAGTATTTTGATAAATTTGCGGGTTTCTGCAACTTTTTCTTTCAAAATGTTTGGAGGATTCGTCAGAAAGTTATACTTTTGCAGCGAAATCAAAATGAATAAAGACAATGAGTAAGTCATTTGCATATTTTTACGGCTATTACTTTTACTTTGCAGGAAATGTGAAGCGGTAAACTCGTATGTAAATTGGAATGGAAAATGACGAAATAAAATAGAGGCCCGCTTCACAACAGAGTGAAAGCGGGATTTTTAATAATAACGCATTATGAAAAGAATCGCCATACAAGGACTGATAGGGTCGTTTCACGACATTGCGGCACATCTGTATTTCAATGAAGAACAGATACAGCTTATCTGTTGCGCCACATTCGAACAGGTGTTTGACCAGATCAGGAAAGATCCGACAGCCATCGGGATGCTCGCTATTGAAAATACGATTGCCGGTTCGCTGTTGCACAACTACGAACTGTTGCGCGACTCCGGTACAACCATCGTGGGAGAGCATAAACTGCACATTTCGCACTGCATCTGCTGTCTGCCTGACGACGACTGGGACACGATTACCGAGGTACACTCTCATCCCGTTGCCCTGATGCAGTGCCGCGAGTTCCTCAGTCAGCATCCTCAGCTGAAGAATGTCGAAGCGGAAGATACCGCAGGTAGTGCCAAGATGATTGCTGAAGGTCAGCATCGCGGATGGGCAGCGATCTGTCATGCAGAGGCTGCACGGCTCTATGGGCTGAAGGTGCTCGAAGACCATATCGAAGACAACAAGCATAATTTTACGCGATTCCTCGTGGTCTCCAATCCCAACAAGGCCGACCTGTTGCGTCCGCTGACAGAGGCCAACAAATCCAGCATCGTCTTCTCGCTGCCCCATGAGGAGGGTTCCTTGAGTCATGTGCTGGCCATTCTCTCATTCTACAAAATCAATCTGACAAAGATCCAGTCGTTGCCCATCATCGGAAAAGAGTGGGAATACCTCTTCTATGTCGATTTGATGTACGACGACTTGACGCGATACCGCCAGTCGATTGATGCTATCATCCCGCTAACAAAAGACTTTAAGATATTGGGAGAATACAAAGACGGAAGACAAACGAATTGAACATTACGCATTTTTCGAACAAGTTCTCAAGGAACTCCGCATTACGCATTACGCATTACACATTAAATTATGATACAACCCGCAAACAGAGTAGGAGAGATACAAGAGTATTACTTCTCACGTAAATTGAAAGAGGTGGCGCAGATGAATGCTGAAGGCAAAGACATCATTAGCCTCGCCATCGGTTCACCCGATATGCCGCCCTCTCAGCAGACAATCGACAAATTGTGCGAGGTGGCGCAAGACCCTAAGGCACACGGCTACCAGCCTACGGCAGGTATTCCCGAACTGCGCGAGGCGATGGCTGACTTCTATCGCCGTTTCTATGGTGTGGAGCTTGACCCCAAGACAGAGGTGCAGCCGCTCATCGGTTCGAAAGAAGGTATCTTGCATGTGACCCTCGCCTTTGTCAATCCGGGTGATGAGGTGCTGATACCAGACCCAGGCTATCCCACCTATACGGCTCTGAACAAAATCCTCGGTTCTAAGATCGTGAAGTACAACCTGCGTGAGGATAACGGGTGGCAACCTGATTTTGAGGAGCTGGAACGCATGGACTGGTCGCGCATCAAACTGATGTGGACGAACTATCCGAATATGCCTACTGGCGGCGATGCCCGTATGGAGACTTATGAGCGCCTTGTTGATTTGGCACGCAGGAAAAATATCGTCATCGTCAATGACAATCCCTATTCTTTGATCCTGAACGAGAAACCGCTGTCTATCCTTCAGGTGCCCGGAGCGAAAGACTGTTGCATAGAATTCAACTCTATGTCGAAGAGTCACAACATGCCCGGCTGGCGTGTGGCGATGTGTGCATCGAATCCTACCTTCATCAGTTGGATTCTGAAAATCAAAAGCAATGTTGATAACGGTTCGTTCCGCGGCATCCAGTTAGCAGCTGCGGAAGCCTTCAAAACGAATACGCCCGAATGGCATCGTGAATACAATATCGACAACTACCGCCGCCGTCGTGATATCGCTGAGGAAATCATGCGCACACTGGGTTGTACGTTCGACCCCAATCAGGTGGGTATGTTCCTGTGGGGACGCATTCCTGACCACTACGACGATGTGGAGCAGCTGACAGAGCGTGTGCTCCATGAGGCACGGGTGTTTATCACACCAGGATTCATCTTCGGAGAAAACGGCAAGCGTTATATCCGCATCTCCCTTTGTGCCAAGGATGAGAAAATACAAGAAGCGTTGGAAAGAATAAAAAGGACTCTCCCCCTTACCCCTCCCTGTGAGGGAGGGGAGTAGTCACTCTTTATAATTGAATAAGTAACAAAATAATAATCATAGTAGAATACCCCCGCCAAACATTCTACTCCCCTCCATACAGGGAGGGGCAGGGGGGTGGGTCTTATGGAACTGGAATTAGAGAAACTGAATCTACCAAGTGACAACGAACGTCCTTTCGTCATTGCAGGCCCCTGCTCTGCAGAGACGGAAGAGCAAGTGATGACAACCGCTATGCAGCTTGCTGCCAAAGGCTGCCACAACTTCCGTGCGGGGGTGTGGAAACCCCGTACGAAGCCCGGAGGCTTTGAGGGACACGGTGAAAAGGCGTTGCCTTGGATGAAGCGTGTGAAAACGGAGACGGGTATGCTCGTCGGTACCGAAGTGGCTACACCTGAGCATGTGGAACTCGCGCTGAAATACGAAATCGATATCCTGTGGATAGGTGCCCGTACGACCGCCAATCCTTTCGCGATGCAGGCACTCGCCGATGCGTTGAAAGGAAGCGATATCCCTGTGTTCGTGAAGAATCCCGTCAATCCCGACCTGGAATTGTGGATTGGTGCATTGGAACGTTTGAACCAGGCTGGTGTCAAGCGTCTGGCTGCTATCCATCGCGGCTTCTCCAGCTTCGACAAGAAAATCTATCGCAACATGCCGATGTGGCAGATTCCCATCGAGTTGCATCGCCGCATTCCCAACCTGCCTATTATCTGCGACCCCAGTCATATCGGCGGTCGTCGCGAACTGATTGCACCTTTGTGCCAGCAGGCAATGGACTTAGGTTTCCGCGGACTCATCGTTGAAAGTCATTGCAGTCCTGATGAGGCTTGGAGCGATGCCAAACAGCAGGTTACGCCGGATGTGCTCGACTACATCCTGTCACTACTCGTCATCCGCGACGGTTCTGTGTCAACAGAAGGTATCGGTCGTCTGCGCAAACAGATCGACGAACTCGACAACGAACTGATGGGCCTTCTCTCCAAGCGTATGCGTGTGTGCCGTGAAATCGGTCAGTACAAGAAAGAACACAATATGACCGTCTTACAGGCCAACCGCTATAATGAAATCCTGCAGAAGCGTGGTGCACAAGGCAGCCTGATGGGTATCTCTCCCGAAAGTGTTGCCAGCATTTTCGAGACCATCCATGAAGAGAGTGTGCGCCAGCAGCTAGAGATTATCAATAAATAAAAACCCCAACCAGCCATGAAAACCTATCCGTTACTACAATCCCAGGCAGGTGTCTTCTATGACAGCCTGAAGTATCCGCATGTGATGCAGTATAATGTTCCCTGTATCACACCGTTGACGGATGATGTTGACCTTGACCGTGTGGAAAAAGCCCTTCAGACCATCTTCGCCGAACGGCAGGAGCTGCGGCTTCGTTTCCTCATCAATGAGAAAGGAGAGCCGCGTCAGTATATCGATGACCATAAAACGCTGAAGATTGTTCGTCGGGAGATGATGGAGGAAGCTTTTCAGGATTATGCCCATCACGGTTTCTGCCGCCCCTTCGACCTGATGGGCGAAGAGCCGCTGATGCGTGTGGAACTGGTGACCACCGAACTGGGAAGCTACATGCTGATAGATATTCACCACATGGTGACCGACGGCACGAGTTATCTGGTACTCTTCCCGCAGCGCGACCTGCCGTTAGCCTATAATGGTGAGCCGCTGCCTGCACAGGAATATGGTTTGTTGGACGCTGCAGAAGATGAGGCTGCCCGATTGGGTGATGAGGAATATGAACGGGCGAAAGCCGTGATGACGGAGAAATATGCAGGCGTCGATCTGATGACGCTGTCGGCCAAGCCGGAGAATCCTGTCGGCGAGATGGGACAGGAGTCTGCATACATCAGTCGCGAGCTGGTTGACGGCTGGTGCAAGGACAACGGGTTCGCACCCTATCAGATTTTCCAGGCAGCATTCAGCTATGTGCTCGCACGACTGATGCGCGAGGAGAAGGTGGCCTATACGACCATCTATCACGGCCGTCGCGACCCGCGTGTGCGCCAGGCGTATGGTATGTTTGTGCGCACCATCCCGTTCATGATGGAGATACAGAAAGAACAAACCGTTCGCGAATATATCGCTGCGGTGCATGTAGAGATGAAAGCCACGCTGTCGCAGCTGGCTTATCCCTTCTCGCACTTCTGTCGCGACCTGGGTGTACAGCCTGGTATCTCGTTCAACTTCTCCGCCTTGCCCGGATGGGAAGAGGCCTACTACTTCGGCGATGAGCATTGTCCGTTTGTACAACAGGATAGGGGAGACGTCTTCTACGACTTGCTGACCCATATCTTCCTGGCCGACGACAACTACGACATCCGCATGGAGTCGAGTCTGGCGATGAACAGCCGTAAGACGATGCGTATGATGGCGGATGCCATCAAGGCTACGATGGAGCAGATGATGGCCCGTCCTGATGATGCCGTCAGCAGCATCAGCATTGTCAGCGAGGAAGAAGCACAACGGCTTATACAGATAGGTACAGGAAAGCATATTGACGTTGATCTGAACAAGACCTTCGCCAACCTCTTTACAGAACAGGCACAGCGTACCCCCGATGCACCTGCTGTCGTCGATAAAGACAGCCAGCTTTCATACGGCGAGATGGACAGCTATTCGAATGCGCTGGCTCATCAGCTCATCGACGCTGGTGTGCAACCCAACGATTTCGTCTGTGTCATGCTCGACCGCACAAAGGAGTTCTCCCTGTCGGTACTTGCGATCCATAAGGCGGGCGCAGCCTATACGCCGCTCGACTTCGAATACCCCAACGAGCGCCTGAGCTACATGCTGGAGAACTCGGAGTCGAAAGTCCTCATCACCTCCCACGATGTGCTGGAGGCCAAACAGGCGGAAGGAGATTTCAGTACTGCTGCCGCTAAGACATTCTTTATCGATGATTTTATGAGTGAAATCGTAAAATTGTCAAATAGTCCAATAGATTTGTCCACTCCCGACGGTCTCGCTTACATGATCTACACCTCAGGCTCCACAGGCAAACCCAAAGGTGCAATGCTTCATCAGGCAGGCTTGCGCAACTTTATTGCTGTCGTCACCGATATGGAGAAACTGACGGCTGCCGACCGTATCAGCGGGCACCGCTCGTTCTCGTTCGATGCCCATATCGAAGATATGTATCCGATATTGACGTTGGGTGGCTCGTTCCATATCATGCCTACCGAGATACGCAAGGACCTTGCGGCTATCCGCCAGTTCCTCATCGACCACCAGATTACGGGTGGCGGCTATTCGACGGCGATGACAAGTCTGTTGCTCAATACCTATGACGACCTGCCCATCCGCTTTACGACGGGTGGCGGCGAGAAGATGGATGGTGTCTATAGCGATCACATCGAGATTATCAATGTGTATGGTCCTACGGAGTGCACCGATGACACCTCTTATTATAGCATTGCTCCAGGGCAGCGTGTCGAGAATATTCCGATTGGTCAGAGTGTGGCCAACAACTGGAATTTCATTGTTGATACCGCCGGACATCTCGTTCCGCAGGGTGTGGCTGGCGAGTTGTGCTTTGCCGGCATACAGGTGGGACGCGGCTACTGGCGCCTGCCCGAACGTACCGCGCAGGCATTCGTCGATTGCCCGTTTGTCAAAGAAGACAGCTGGGGACATCCTGTACGCATGTATCATACCGGCGACCTCTGCCGTTGGAACGATGACGGACAGCTGGAGTATCTGGGACGTATCGACACACAGGTGAAACTGCGCGGTTTCCGTATCGAACTGGGCGAAATCGAAAGCAAGGCCCTCAATATCGACGGCATCCGTCAGGCAGCTGCCGAGGTGCGTAAGGTGATGGGCAACGAACACCTGGTGCTCTACTATACGGTGACCGAAGGTTCCGCTATCGGTGATGAAGATATCCGTGCTGCCCTCGCTGCCTCTTCGTTGGCCGACTATATGGTGCCTGATGCCTATATGCAACTCGATACGATGCCGATGACCCCCAACGGCAAGATCAACCGCAAGGTGCTGCCTGTGCCTGAGCTGCAACGTGCCACCGAGTATGTTGCTCCCGAAGGTGAGATGGAAACCCTCTTTGCCCGCATCTTCTCAGAGGTGCTTGGCATCGAACAGGTGGGTGCTACTGACAACTTCTTCGAGATTGGCGGTACCAGCATCAATGCCATCAAGGTGATTGTGGAGGCCAGCAAACAAGGTGTACAAATCGTCTTCAACGACCTGTTCAACGAAAAGACCCCACGGGCGCTGGCAGCATTCGTAACCGACGAGCAAACAACGAATCATGAAGAAACGAGTGATGATTCTCAAAAACAGGCGCAAGCAGAAGAACCATCTACTCCCCTCCTTCACAGGGAGGGGACGGGGGTGGGTCTTTTCCTTTCCGGCGAACGGCAGCCTGTGGGTGATGTACTGTTGACGGGTGCTACCGGCTACCTGGGCATACACATCCTCAATGAGCTGTTGAACAACTACACGGGACGCATCCTGTGTCCTATCCGTGCGAAAAACGATGAGGAGGCAGCAAAGCGCCTCAAGACCATGTTCTTCTATTATTTCGGAAAGACCGAGGCGTTCGACCGCTTGGATGAACGTACAGAAGCCTTCGCTGCGGAAATCACCCAGCCCGATGCCCTCGATAAGGTGTCTCTCAACTCTCAACCCTCAACCCTCAACAATTCTCCCTCCCTTTGGGAGGGCAGGGGTGGGGTCCCTCTCACCGTCGTCAACTGCGTAGCCAATGTCAAGCATTTCTCCGCAGGCAACGATATCGAGATGGTGAATATCGAGTCTGTGCGACATCTCATCACCTTCTGTCTGCGTACAGGAGCGCGACTCGTCCACATCTCCACCACCAGTATTGCAGGTCTGAGTGTCGATGGTGTACCCGCTCCCGATGTCAAGCTCACCGAGCAAGACCTCAATATCGGACAGCATATCAACGAAAACAAATACGTCTATTCCAAGTACAAAGCCGAGGAGCTGGTGCTTGACGCCATCGCCCATCATGGACTGAACGCCAAGATTATGCGAGTAGGAAATCTCTCTGCCCGACAGAAAGACGGAGAGTTCCAGATCAATTTCCAAACCAACAACTTCCTCGCGCTGCTGCGAGCCTATGTGGTGATTGGAATGGTGCCCTACGAAGCCCTCAGCAACGTCTATGAGTTCTCGCCCATCGATGAGGTGGCGCGTGCCGTGATGCTGCTGGCCACCACCCCGAAGGAATGTGTCGTCTTCCATCCGTACAATGTCCACCGGCAGTTCCTGGCCGATATCCTCACAGGATTCGACAGTGCCGGCATCCATCTGCGTCGTGTGGAGAACGATGAGTTCCAGCAGGCGCTCGACAAGATGATGGAGAATCCCGACCTCGTCACCCTGTTGCGACCGCTCATCCTCAGCAGCAGTCACAAGATGCGATGGATAGAGTCCACCAACGACTATACCACGCAAGTGCTCTACCGCTTCGGATTCCAATGGTCGCCGACAGACCGCGGATACATCTCCCGCTTCGTCGATACCATCCGGGGCTTCGACTATTTCAATGTGTAATAATAACTCAACTTTCTTTTAGTCGCTTCGCTTTGTAAAAGCGCGTTGCGATGACGCAAGATGAGGAGTTACAAGTAGTTAAAGAAGTTAAGAAGTTAAGCCGATAGATATATCAGCTGGAAACTCAAAAAGCGAAACTTAAATAATAATAATAACAATATAGTAGAATACTCCCCCCGCTAAACATATGAAAATACTAATTTTAGGTGCAGGAAAGATGGGAAGCTTCTTCATCGACCTGCTGAGTTTCGACCACGAAGTGGCAGTCTTCGAGAAAGACCCGAAGCGACTGCGCTTCACATACAACTGTCAGCGCTTCCAGACACTCGACGAGATCCGCGCGTTCAAGCCCGAACTCGTCATCAATGCGGTGACGGTGAAATACACCATTCCCGCCTTCGAGGAAGTGTTGCCGTACCTGCCGAAGGAGTGTATCATCAGCGACATCTCGTCCGTGAAGACAGGTCTGAAGGAATGGTACGAGCAATGCGGACATCCGTATGCCAGTACCCACCCGATGTTCGGTCCCACCTTCGCCAACCTCAACCAGTTGTCTGAGGAGAATGCCATCATCATCACCGAAGGCGACTATATGGGGCGCATCTTCTTCAAGGACCTCTACAGCCGGCTGGGACTGCACATCTACGAATATACCTTCGAGGAGCACGACCGCACTGTTGCCTACTCGCTGAGTATCCCGTTCGTCAGCACCTTCGTCTTTGCAGCCGTCATGAAGCATCAGGATGCGCCAGGTACCACCTTCAAGCGCCACATGCGTATCGCCAAAGGTGTCTTGAACGAAGACGACTACCTGCTGCAGGAAATCCTCTTCAATCCCTACACCCACGACCAGGTGTCGCAGATCCGTACCGAGTTGAGGAACTCCTGGAAATCATCGACCACAAAGACGGTGAAGGCATGAAAGCATACCTCACGAAAATCCGTAATAACGTCAAACGAGATATCGAAATCAAACGATAAAAACAAAAAGAATCCCACCCTTGAAAGAGAGTGGGATTCTTTTATTCATCATCAAGGTCTTGATATTCTTTCATGGTTGCCAGCAGAAATTCATTCAAGCTGTTGAGCGTGTACAACCCGTCTGCATTCGGAGTTAGGTGTTGAAAGGTGATAGGAAGAATGACAGGCTTTGATGTAAGTGTCAGTTCTGTTTTGTTTCTCAGTTGACCAGCTGAGGGATATACAAGGTTGACTGCTACAAACACATCTTTACCGTCTGTCCATTTTTCGAATACATATTTAGAACCGATAGGCGTGTGAGGCTCAGGAGTGCCCATTGTGTGTGGAATCAGCATATCCAAAGCTCCTCGCAGAGATGCAAGATTTGAATCGTGACCACACAGAAATACAAATTTGCGTTCGTTGTTGTTCAACTCTTCGTATATGCGTTTCACTAAAGGATAAGCAAGGTTGACAGCTGCAATGTGCGTAGTGAAAAGCACATCGTCATACACGCCTTTGATTTCACCGAACTGTCGCCATTGTTCTGGAGTAAGTTTGTAGCCGAATGCAGCAGCAACAGAATCTTCCATTTCATAATATTGAAGAATCAAAGCGTCGGCAGTACTGTTTGCCAAGGTGTATCCTCCTTCCATTCGGGGTTCGTCACCTTTGACAATCCGTACGTTTGTGTCCTCATAGAAAAAACGACAGGTATCGCCCTCAGTACATGCTGGTGAACGGTATATATCTGTTATTGTTGCCATGAGTTGCAACTGAGGTTCCACCCTGCGCATCAAGGATTTGTATCCCTCTTTACCTCCCATCGCATTCATGCTGCGCTCAACTTTACGTTTGTATTCCTTTGTCATCTTAGTAAACTGCGGAGTAAACAAAGGATCCATTTTGCTTTCGTTATATTTGCGGTTAATCGTCACATTCGCGTATGGAAGGAATCCTGCGGAAAAATATTTCCCCGTGGCGAAAGTACGCTGGAGAGAATTGGTATAGAAGTATATTTCATCGCCTATTGGGATATAATTGTCGGAAAGCAGCTTTTCACTTACTACCCATTGACGGAAAAACTGCCCCATAGTCGTTTCCATAATACCACCTCTCAGAGACAACTCGCCGGCAGGTGCAGTCCAGTTGATCCATTTGTGAGGTGTTATTCTGTTTACCGGTGAACCAACTGTTGATAGTGGGGCCCGGATATTATGCCGGCTCATCACCACCACCTCCTGCAATTGATACTTCTCGTGGAAAGCATTCGTACGCGGAAGTTGCGCACAGAGGGTCGTGGGGAGGAGAAGGGATATAAATGCAAAAAGTATTCTATATCGTCTCATTCCTTGATATAATCTTCGCGTTTTGTTAATTGTTCTATTAGTCCTTTAGCGTTTATTTGATGTTTTTTATAATCATTGTTATTATTGATAGCTTTTCTTGTGATTTCTATTTTCATTAAAAAATCAAAGATGCGTTTTGGAATGGTGTAGTATGTTGGTTTATTCTTATTCTTGAACGCAACAAAATATAAATATATGGGTTTGGCAACACATTTTCCATTATCATCAGTAAAAATATAAGGAGTATAATCTTTCTTGTTAATATTTAACGGATGGTAATAATTGCTGCCCATTACAATATATGGTTCTATAAAATATCTATTGGGATCAGTCTCATTATATTTATGAATCTTGTCGTTACAGAGTTCATTGACATCTTTTTTGTTGTTACCATTCAAGAGATATTGATTATAAGTACCACGTGTACCACTTGTTTCCGAAGTTGAATAGAAATAAACAGAATCCTTTGTATCGGCATATCTAATAATGTAATTTCTCAATTCGCTTGCACTAATTGTATGACGATTTCTATTGATACCATATTTCTCATTATCAATAAACTTATTAGAAACATACACTTTCATAGAATCTTCGCCAAGGTAACATTCTACAATACATGCATCATTATAAAAAACCTCTTCTTGACAGCTCTTAAGCATTTTTTCTTTATCTGCACGAGCGGCAGATAAAATGATGGAAACAAACCGCATTTCATTATCGTTCTGCAATTTGGTGCGTCTGTTATATTCCTCAGCAATCAATGGCCACGCAGTTCCACTTGGCATACTGGCATATATAGCGTTGGGATACTCATCAAGATTTATACCTTTAGCTTTTATGAAATTGTTGACAGTCCCTCCGCCTGCAAATAAGAGACTTTGGGTGGTAGAGTCAAGGGCTGGTGTTCTCTTTCCTGCCGAATCTGCAGTTTGTCCTGTATGGGTATTAAAGAAATAACTCCAAATAAACAGTCCTGCAAATAAAAATACCAAGGCGAATAATGAAGAGAGTATCCATTTGTTAGCCCTTTGATTCATCTGGAAGGTAGGACGTACAAAGTAATCGATACGTTTTTTCGCCTTCATTTTCAGTTCTTCGCTATCTTCGTATTCAACAAAATAGCGTTTCCCAAGATGCTCTTCTAAAAGATTCTGAATCTTTTCAATTTCAGGAGTTTCCTGCCTGTCTTTATTCAGGAATACTACAATTTCAGGAATCTTCTTCTCCTTGTAGGCCGCTGCAGCTTTGATAAATTCATCTTCGGTGTGTTCACCGATTTTGTCTTTTAGGACAAAAATCACAATATCTGCTTTTTCCTCAATGAAATGGTTGTAGATATTTTGATCGTCTCGAAAATCCTCATATGATTTCGTCTTGATATGGATACCAATCCGTTTATCGTCATACTCTGAATTTAAATCGTGAGCCAATGCTTTTAGGGCATTCCTCTCTTCCTTTAAAGCCTTTGCTCCGGCTACAAAAATATTAATTGTCTTTTTCATCTTGGAAAACTTAAATGTGGTTGTCAAAGAGTTAATTTCTCTGCAAAGATAAAAGATTTTTGAGATATTTGCAACAAATTGTTGTTTTTTTCAAAATATATTTTTATCTTTGCCCGTGAAAATGTTTCTAATACTACTGTCAGATGAGGGAAAATGTACTCATATATGGGAATCATCCTTTACGGGAAAATCTTTTGGCACAATACGAGCAAAAGGATTGTGATACTACCATTGTGGAGTCAGTGGATGACTCTATCAACATCGATTCCTTTGCTGAAGTGTGCATATTACCTCAAGAGCCCTTATCTTGTCAAAATAAAACTCAGACAGATCAAGAGACATTGTCAGTTTTACGGGAAATAGCCCAATTGTATCATCCATCCCAGCATCAAGGAAAAAGACTGAAATGTCATTTGTTGCTCTCTGACAATATGACGTTACAAATCTTACGATTACAAGATTTTAGCCCTGCTGTCAAAGCCGCGTTAGACGTTTACCCTTTCACAATGGAAGATGAGTGGAGCAAGACCATTGTATTAGACTGGCAGCCTATCACGATATCATCGGAGAAAACAGTTCACCTTGTTATATTCGGCACTGGACAAATGGCCGAGCGAGTAGCCGTTAATGCTGCTCATGTGGCTCATTATCCCAACTATATTCGGGACCACCATTTACGTACGCGTATTACAATAATAGGTGAAAAGATGACAGGATGGAAGGATGCTTTCATACAGAAATACCAGTATCTGTTTGATCATAGCTATTATCGATTTGTTACCCCTCAACCTTTTCCCATCACCCATCACCCAACACCTATCACCCATCATCCCCTTTACCATCATCGTGAGGATTTTGTAGATGTAGAATGGGAATTTGTAGAGGCTACTTGTTATGTTCAAGCGGTGAAAGATAAACTTCAGTTATGGAGCAGTTCTAAGGAAAAACAATTGCTCACCATCGTCTTTGCCCACGAGGAGGATAAACAAAACATCCAGGAGGCTTTCATGTTACCAGCATCTGTCAGCCAAAACAGTATTCCTGTCTATGTATATACAAAGGACAGCATTTTGTTCCAAAATATCTCCTTGCATGGAAAGGCAGCATCGATGATACCTTTCGGCATGCTAAATAGTGGATACAATATCCGACAGCCTTTGGTGGAGATGGCAAAGACAGTGAATGCTATTTATCGACATTGTTATACAGACGATGTGAAAGAAGGTGACTACAATCTTACGATGGCAGTCCGATTCTTGAAATATGCAGTAGAGGTGACTTCTGAGGAGCGCGAACAGTTGTGGGCAGAACTGCCTATGATGAAGCGCGTATCCAGTATCAGCAATGCAATGAATATTGCCACCAAAATGCGCTCTGTGGGCATCATGGAAAACGAATGGGACCGCTTCTATGATTTGTCATCAGAGGAGATTGGACTGTTGGCACAAGTGGAGCACAACAGGTGGTGTGTAGAGGAATTGATGATGGGTTGGCGTCCCTGCACTGATGAAGAACGGAAGATGGTTGACAAGGATATCAACCAAAAGCAAGCTCTCAAGCGTCAAAAGGTTCATTACGACCTATGTGCGTTCAACGAACTCGGTCTTGATGAAACAGGCAAGCATGTATCCTTATACGACCTATGTCTGTGTGCCAGTCTTCCCTTTATCGTAAAGTCGGCGACAGACAATGATTGTCAGGAAGGAGGTGACCGATGAAGGAGTCATTGCCGTTTTATACATTGAAGGTAATAGGGAGCAACTCTTTTCATCATCATGGTGACATCCTTCGTACGACAACTGATGTATTGCATATCGGCGAGTCGGCTGATTGTGAGGTGCGATATGAAAGTGAGTTGCCGACAGACATCGATTCACCTGTATATTATGCTACCATTTTGAAAGATGAAGATGGTGAAGGCTGGCATATCGTTAAGCGCTCGCCCCATACCGATGTAGCCATTGCTGGCGAAGGAGATTTCGGTTACGTGTGTCAGCTTGAAGATGGAGACGTGCTTCATTTCGGCAAGCAACGAATGGCCTTACAATTCCAGGTCGGACAATCGGACAAACAACATTTTCGTGGCACAGTTGTAGAACACCGCACACCGCATCTTACTCTTTTCTATAGTCTTTTGACGCTGTTGGCTATCGTGGTGACGGGACTTGTATGGTGGCAGTACAGTGAACGAAAGGATGCTGTAATCATTTCGGAGGATATCCGCGATATGGAATCATCCGTGTACCTGCTCAAAGCCGATTCTGTACAATGGATATGTACAGTAAACGGGGTCGATTCAATTCTTCAACGAAGAATCTTGTCTGATCAGGACGATATCACGGGTACCGCCTTTTTAACCGATGACGGAAAGTTGGTGACCGCCCGTCATTGCGTTGAGTATTGGCTGGTCAACCAGTTCGATCTCAGAACACCTATAGATTCTTTAGAAGAAATCAACCGTTGGGCTATTTTGACAGAAGAATATAATATGGATCATTCTGTTGTAGGCGATACCTTGTGGCAAATGCGTGTATTTTGTAGTGTTTATTCCAAAGATAACCTGTCGGAACCGGTTTTCCAATTCCGTTCAACAGATGATAGCGTGCATATCAACAAAGCACATGATGAACTGATACCTTTGGCCGACTTGTCTCATTGTTATTATTGGCGATCGATTCGTCCTTATTTTATGAATCGTGAGATGGAGTTAGGCGATATAGCCTGCGTAGATGTTTCCGCCAAAGGTAACATACCGTTGGCTAACAATGAGCAGTTGAGGTCTGTCAGTAGCAAGAATCATTTGGCAGTATGTGGTTTCCCCATTACCGATGCCTCTGGAACAACAAATAAGAAAATGGTCTTTTCTCAGGCACAGATGAAGCAAGATGCGATTACTTCCACAAGTAACTTTATGTTTGAGGGTACAATCAATCATGGCTATTCAGGAGGACCAGTCTTTGCCAGAATCGGTAATGACATCGTTGTGATTGGTGTTGTGTCTAGAGCTGATATGAAGAGCAAGGAGACATTTAAGTGGGCTGTTCCAATCTGTGAGATCGGACAGATGGAAAAGAATAAAACAGCTGATGGTAATATGCTAAAGCAAAGAAAGGGGGCGCAGTTATGAGAGAAAAGATACTGACCCTTCACAGCATTGCCGGATATGCTATGGAAGTCGCCATTTGGAAAATGCTTTGCGATGTATGTAAGAAATTAAAGAATGGAAAGGAGAAGGGAGAAGAGAAAAGTTGCCTTTCTCCGGGAATGATACAAATCGATGGCGAAGACTTTTGTTTCGTGGATGTTTCTATACTTGAAGAGGAACGTAGTATGTTCTCTGCACCAGAGATAGTTGCAGAGAAACGAGGAGGCGAAAATGCTGTTATCTGGAGCTTGGGGGCATTGATCTGCTATATGTCATCAGGTCATTATGTCTTTGGTGGCCGAGGCGGGGTGTATCAACAACGTCATCCTTTGGTCGGTCTTCCTGTCTTGCGAAAGGAACATGAGATGTTGACAGATATTGTACATCGGTGTATGCAATATCAGCCATCTGAACGAATCACGCTCAAGGAATTGGAAAAACTTTCCGAACAGGGATACCAGAAAGCACGAGAAAGGGGATTTGCGAGGGTAGAAGAGAATCAATCTGTGAGCAGGAGATCGGAAGAGCGAGAATGCAAGCAAGAAGCGAATGTTTCCGTTTCTTTCTGGCCGGAAGAGATGTGAAAAAGTCAAATCGTAAAATAGTCAAATAGTCAAATGGTCAAATCGTCGAATATAACAGTGTCTGTTTTGAAACGCTTGTTGTTGATCATATTTCTTTTTTCGCTGTGCTCTCTCTGTGAAGCACAGCAGGATTCTCATCTGCGTGAACTGACCGCACAGGTGGTGTCCTTGCGTGGTGCCAACAAGAAGGGACGAGAACTCGTTGCCGAAAAAATGGTGAAGTCTTCCGAGAAAATCGTTTTGATGGATGAAATTCGCCCTGATGACAATGAGTTTGTCGGTAGAAATGCGTTTCTTTTTTTATTGAATCCTGTAGTTGCCAATGTGTATAGCCATCAGCATGCAATGTTGGTTTCCAAGGGAGAATATTATAATAGCACCGAAAAAGGAATCCATTATTCGGCTATAGAGAAGTCTGTGCAGTTGGGAAAAACGGTTTCTTACCAGATAACAGGACACATCGGCAACCAAGAATATGTGATTCTTTCATTCCATCCAGACAGCAAGTTCAAGGTATCTGTCAAACTCAACGGAAACATGAAATGTCAATCTGGTGAAGTGAAAGGTCAATGGAGTTTCACGCTGCCTCAGGTAAAAGCTCGTGATACAATGACACTACAGATCAGCAGTCTTCCTTCAAAGAAAAACAAAGCATCATTTGAGTCATTTGCCATCTTAAACCATAATCCGCAGAAATGAAAATCGGAAAGTTCCATATCGCCCTCTTGTTGTGCTGGTGGGTATTTCTGCCAACACATGCACAGCTTTTCGATGATGTTTGCATCAAGGCAAACTCCTTGAAGAACGAAGGACAGTATCTTGAGGCATTGCATTTGCTTAAGGAACATAGCGAAGAGGCATACGGAAGGCATCTGTTGGATATCCTCTTCATGCAAGGTGAGTGTTGTTATATGCTTGACGATTATAATCAGCTGGAAAAATGCAGCGAACAATATGACTTATTATATGAAGATTATCTAGGTAGCTTCGGTGAAAATTCAGACTTATATGAAGCATATAAATACAAATTAACGGGTGCCTGCAAATACCATGAGATTGGACATACGGCTTACGCGATCAATGATGCTTTTGAGAATTATCTGAAATGCCTGGAGATATTCAAAAACAGACATGCCGATGAACAGGTAAACGTCATGTATCAGGAACTGGCGCAGATGTGCTATAAGGGCAAATTATACGAAGAAGCAATCCTCTGCCTGCAGGATGTTCTCAACTACTATCAGAAGAGAGTCGATTTGGGCATACTCAGCGATGAGCCTGCCATGATGCGTACGATTTCCCAATTGGCCATGTGTGAAGCACGAATGGCCTTGTTCACAAAAGCATTGGAACACATCGATGAAGCGTTGGAGTGGCAACACACCCATCAGCATGCTGACTATCTGGAAACCTTGCGCAGAAAAGGTAAAATCCTGATGATGCAAGGCGATGCGATGAATATCGACAATCGGAAAATAGCTTGCGAGTATTATGAGAAATATGTCAGCGGTATGCAGGCTGCCGTCAGCGGACAACTTGCCGATATGACCGAGTCGCAACGCGATCAATACTGGATGGCGGCCTATCAGTTCCTGGCAGATGCCTTCCGCTTGGGTAATACGGATCCTGAAATGCTTTATAACGCAACACTGTTCAGCAAGGGATATCTGTTGAACTATAAGCACCATCCCAAAGGGCGACCGGAAACGTGGAAAGATGTTCAGAAAGTACTCAAGGCTGATGAGTGTGCCATAGAATTTGTGCTGTATGATGATAGAAATGATGAACGCCGATTAGGATGTTTGGTATTGAGGAAAAATTTCCAATCCCCACAATTTATCGATATCTTGTCAACCGACAGTTTCATGCATCATCGTATGGAAAGCAGGCTGTTGTTGGAAGACCATCTCGTATCCAAGTACGGGGAGTATAAAAATGAATTATATACCGACGATTACGTTTCTCATGCCATCTGGACAGCCCAACTGATGAAAGCAATCGGAACAGCAAAGAACGTCTATTTCGCCCCCGACGGGTTCCTGCATCAGTTGGCCATAGAATACATCATGCCCGATACGACAAAGACCTGCTACCGTCTGTCATCCACACGTATGCTCGTGGCGAAGCGGAACCCTCAACCTTCAACCCTCAACCTTCAACCTTCAACCTTCGATTCGATGTTACTGTTTGGAGGCATTGACTATTTCTCTGAAACAAGTCCGAAAACCCGTGACAATGACAAGGAAGCATATCGCTTTATGAGAAATATGGAGGTGTCGTGGCCGAATCTTTTCGGTTCTGGGCAGGAAGTGGATTCTATTTATACGTTGCGCAAGAATCCGAAGGACAAATTATTCACAGGTGGTGATGCTACCGACGAAACCTTCCGTCAATGGGTGGGTGGCGGTTATCCTGTTGTTCATTTATCTACCCATGGATTTTTCATGGATAATATGGAACCGGGTACAGACCTGAAACCTCGGATGTACGACGATGCAATGTCGAAAAACATTCTGGTTTTTGCAGGAGCATCCAATACGATACAGGATATTTTCTTCGACGACTCACAGGCCGATGGAATACTGTCGGCACGCGAACTGTCACGAATGAATATGAAAGATGTCAAACTGATGGTGCTGTCAGCATGTCAGACAGGATTGGGATATATTACTGCTGATGGCGTTTATGGACTTCAACGTGGTCTAAAACAGGCTGGTGTGCAGAGCATGATCGTTTCCTTGTGGCCAGTCAATGACTATGCAACAATGACACTTATGCATTATTTTTATGCTAATCTGAAGGAGCAGAAAGTGAAAAAGCCTCATGCTGCCTTTCTGCAGGCACGGAAGCGGCTGATGACGGAAATGACTACGGTACATGCTTTCGATTCCCGAACTCTTCACGTCGTAGAAGTGACTTATAGTTTTGATGATCCCGAATATGTGAATCCATTCATTATGATAGATGTGTTTGAATAACAATTGATATGAAAAAATATTTGATTCTATTAGGCTTCTTAACGTACCTGTCTGTTGCCTATGCGCAGACAGAGATGGTAGGTGAACGAAAGTTCCAGATATTGGTGAAAAATGACACCAGTTTGGCAGTTATTCAGAAAAATAATCAAGAACTGCAGCGTTTACGAAATGGTAAGAAAGGCATCGAAGAGAGAGGTCTGCTTTCATCTTTGTTGAAAACTGGCTATGGAAGTCTCTTCGTACAGAAGTCGGCCAATGCTTCCGCAAACCTGTTGAACCTTGGACTCAGCTATCTCATAGCAACCATCAAGGGAAACCGTGAACGATGGTATCAGACAGCAAAAGAACAGTGTACGTTTGTACAGCCGCTTGTCAGTAAGGATGTCATCGACGACTTCTATGCACTCCCTTCTACAAAAGGTGCACTGGATCCAGAATACCTGAAGTTTGAAGGGTTTGGCTGTCGAAACTATATTGAACTAAAAGACCAGCCGGATTATGGATGCGAAGTGTTCTACGTATTCTGTAAACTCAGACAAGACTCCGTAGGCTTAAACCACATCGTCAATCACTCTAAGTTTATGGTAGATCTCGACACGTTGATGTTTGCGCCCAAATATTGTAATCTTCCGAATGATTCAACAGGAAGAATTGAAAGTCGTTTTGATTTCAATAAGCGTAAGAACCTGAGGCTCACTTTAAAAGCACGCATCTATTCTTCATGGATTAATGAGGCCATCATGGTAACACAAGACCAACAGTTAGGCGAATTCACCATTCAGGTGAAGATTGACAAAAACCAACTAAATGAAGATGGTGTCTTTATCTACAGCAAGACGAATCCGGAACAGAAAGAACTGGTCACCGTATCTGGCGATTGTTTCATCGTGCCTCGCTCTTTTACAGGAACAACAGACTTCAAGAAGTATCAGCCTGTATGGGGAACAGGACAGTATCGCATCGAGATGGATGTCATCGAAACTTGCGAAATGATTGATGAGTATTACCAGATACCTATCCCGCAGGCAGGACCGTCAAGTGAGATTACTCAAATGGCCTCGACGAAGAATCGAAAGTGGGATAAAACCAAATGGCAACCGGAATGGAACATTATGAAGTCACGCAAAAAGAGTGATTCTTTGTTGAAGAATGTTTGGAAGAGCATCGAGGTAGCCTATAAGGGCGATAGCTGGATAACGACCATGACCTCGCCATTGGTAACTGCTTTGACCAGTTATGAGACTCAAAAACTGAACCATTGGTTCGATATCAAAACCACAGAAAAAAAGGAATCAAAATAAACATTCATCACCCATCACCTAACACCCATCACCCATGAATATAACAGAATATTTTGACCATCTGATTTCCAGTATACCAGATATGAGCTGGGAAATAGAACCTTGCGAAACAGCTGATTTGCATCAGCTTTATACTTGGAGTTTGTCGAGCGGAATCATCTTGGTACTGCTCATTCTTGTCCTGTTGTATTTCGTACAGAAGAATCATAGGTTCTTCAATCAGTTCACTGACCGGTGGTTGCCTTCATGCTTTGCGGTTGTATGGCTTATGGGTTTCGTTGTCTATGATGTCGGAACATATACGGGCGAATGGCCGTCTTTGTTCCTGAATATGCCGATGGCAATACTTCATTCCTTGGGCATGTTCTTGTTTGAAAGTGATGTGAGTGCCATTCATGCACCGTTCCATGATAATTGGACGTATATGGGATTGTTCTCTGTGACTCATTTCCTGGCGGCAATCATTAGTTTTGCCTTCGTCATCCGGCACTTTGGATTTGCGCTCGCTGCGTGGTTCCGTATGTTCTTTATGACAAGGGTCAAGCAAGAAGGCAACTTGTATGTTTTATGGGGAATGAACGATGCCACTTATTATTTGGCAGACAGTATCAAGAAATTCTATCAGGACAGAAAAGACTATCGTATCGTGGTTGTCAGAACCCATAATGACCATGAGACAGATAATTCGCACAATGGAATGGCTCGTCTGTTTAGCTTCCTTTCTTTGAAGAATAGAGAATTTTCCCGATTACAAGAGTTGCGATGCTATACGACGAGTGCTTTCTCCAGTGTGGCAACAATCAGCGGTTCTGTTGCCCGCCTTATCAGAAACACCAATGGCGATGTCCATCTGTTCTTCCTTTCCGGTGATGCCGATAACAATATCCGGCTTGTGGGGGAAATACGTCATGATAACACCCTCAACAGCATCTTGGGAGCAGAGACCAAAACGAGCGCACCCTTGATGACGCAAGGCGTCCGTAGTGTGGCACTCTATTGCAGAGCACGTTACAACAGTGTGCATCGTGTCATCGAGAACGATTTCCTGAAAGACCATCTCTTTGTGAACGTTGTCGATACAGCGCATATCAGCATCGAAATGCTTAAACAGAATGTTGACTTGCAACCTGTCAGTTATGTGAAAATAGAAAATGATGCCACCGTCTCTACGCCTTTCCATTCGCTGGTTGTCGGATTCGATGAGGTGGGTTACGATGCTGTGCGCTTTCTCTATGAGTTTGGCGCATTCGTGAAAACGGGCAGTACAGCTGATCATGTCGAGCAGTCAGACTTCCATTGTGATGTCGTTGACAAGAATATGTCAGAATTGGCAGGCGTGTTTGTCGCCAACGCTCCGTCGGTATCCGTATCCTTGTCTGTTGATGATAAGAAAACAGACAGGAACTCATTGGTCAGCTTGCACCAGATGGATCCCAAGGGTGTGCGTTTCTATCAGTATCTGAAGGAGTGGATAAAGACCTTAAACTATATTGTTGTGGCCCAAGCCGATGATGAAGCAAATATCTCGTTGGCGGTACGCATTTTCCAGTTTGCAGTACGATATCGAAAGGATATGGAAAACTTCCGAATCCTTGTGCGTGTGCAGCACGATGCCGACGGACATATCCACCGTATTGCTGAACACTATAACCGTTTGTGGAAGGCTGAAATGCAAAGCGAAGAAAAGAAACGCTTGCACCAGAAATATGTTTCTGCTACGGAAAAGGTGCTGCAACCTATCACCATCTTCGGTGAGGAGAACAGTATGTTTACATACGACTACATACTCAGCGATACGTTGAAGAATCTGGCCAAACAGTTCAAAGCGCAGTACAACAAGTCGGTCAGCGTGATGAAGAATACGAAAGAGCAAGACAAAGATTGGGATGAAGAATACCGCGATCTGATGCATCTCGCCGAAGCGTATAAAGGATATTCACCTACGTTGTCTGGCATACAACGATTGCGCCGAATCCAACGTCAGGATTTGGAGAACAGTCTCCACATGGATACTAAAATCAAACTGGCAAAATGTGCTTTGGGAGAGGAGCAGTATGGTGTCTTTAGCCGTCATGAACTCTCTCGCAAAAATGAAACAATCGTTTATAATTGGAAAGAATATGTTCAGCCGAAGCCAGCTGTGACACGCGTCTTGGATGTGTTGGCGCAGACGGAACACCTCAGGTGGAATGCCTCGCACGAAATCTTGGGCTATCGGCAGTATGGCGAAGAAGGTTTCCAGGACGAGGCACGCATGCAACATGCATGTATCGTTCCTTGGGAAAAACTTTCTGAACGAATCAAAAGCTACGATTACAATGTCGTCGATGTCTCCCTTGGCCTCATCGATATTTCAGTTTCATAACAATAACCCATCACCCATCACCTAACACCCATCACCCATGACTACCATGTTAATGTTTGCTGCTGCCCTCGTGCCAGCTATCCTGTTATTTATCTATATGTGGCACAAAGATGCCAAGAAAGAACCCGCCAACCAGTTGTTGTGTGCCGTGTTGCTGGGCGTCGTCGTCTGCATCCCCGTTTCCTTCGTGGAGTCAGGCATACAGTATGTCCTCTTCGGCGATATGGAGTTACAGGCCGTCAGCCTGGTCGACTGTGCCGTTGATGCCTTCTTTGTGGCAGCCATTCCCGAAGAGGCCTTCAAGCTAATTGTGCTGTGGCTCTTCCTGCGGCGCAATCAATTTTTCGACGAACACTACGACGGCATCGTCTATGCCGTATGCGTCGGTTTGGGCTTTGCCGGCTTTGAGAACATCTTCTACGTGTTCGACAATATGGAAGACTGGCAGACAGTAGCCATCGCGCGAGCACTCCTCTCTGTGCCCGGCCACTATGCCTTCGGCGTGCTGATGGGTTATTACTATTCGCGTTATCATTTCGGTGGAAAGCACACATCGGATGCGATAAAAACGTTCGCGGTGCCCGTTTTGGCTCACGGCATCTACGACACCATTGCCTTCAGTCAGGAACTGGACACGTTTGAAGGCTCCATCAGCTTCGTTGTCCTCATCGTCTTCTGTATCTGGATGCATCGTGCAGCTCAGCGTCGCATCAAGGAGCAGGTGGCACGCGATAAGGATTTCAACGACCAAAGAAACAACATGCCTCCCAACAACTGGACGTTCCCACAGGCTTGAACAGATGAGGACTGTTTAGGAAGACGATGAAGGAGAAGTTTTTCTGCTGAGTCTTGTGTAAAGATGCGCAACCATTGCTCCGCTGATATTGTGCCATACGCTGAAGATGGCGCCTGGGATGGTGGCAAGGGGATAAGCAGCAAAATGAATGGTCGCCAGCGAGGAGGCCAGTCCTGAGTTCTGCATGCCCACCTCGATGGAGATAGCCCGTTTCTTTGCATCAGGAAGACCAAGCAGTCGTCCGATCAGGTAACCCATGCTCAGTCCGCAGAGATTGTGCAACATCACTACCACGACGATCATCAATCCGCCTGATGTCAGTTTGCTGGCACTGGCGGCAATGACGATGGACACAAGAAAGGCTATTGCTATCGAAGAGAAAGCAGGAAGGTAATCCGTTGCCTCTTCTGTGAACTTCGGCCAGAGCCATTTAACAATCAATCCGACGACGATAGGCAGTATCACCACACAGAGGATGCTGAGCAGCATACCCACCACATCCACGTTGACACTCTTTCCTGCCAAGCCCCACGTTAACAATGGTGTCAGCAGCGGAGCGAGCAGGGTAGAGACACCTGTCATGCCAACCGATAGTGCCAGGTCGCCTTTCGCCAGATAGGTAATCACGTTCGATGCTGTACCTCCAGGACAACAGCCTACCAGCACCACACCCAGTGCCAGCGCCTCGTCGAGCGAGAAGAGACGGGCCAGTCCCCAAGCCAGCAACGGCATGATGGTGTACTGTGCCAGACAGCCGATGATGACATCCTTGGGACGACTGAACACGATTTTGAAGTCCTTTAGGTTCAGCGTCAGTCCCATGCCGAACATCACTACGCCCAGCAGGTAGTTGATGACCGTTGGACGAATGTTTTGCAGCGCACTGGGGAATGCCCATGCCAGCAAAGCACTCGCCAGCACCAGCAGCCCTATATATTCCGATATGTAATGACAGATTTTCTTCATCCTTAGCTAATTTCTGTAATGTTGCAAAGGTACTATTTAGTGAGCGAAAATGCAAATTTATTTGCTATTTTCCAAGTGTGAGTACCAATCTTTTATTGATAGTCGGAAAATATCCTGCGGAATTTCTTTTTCATAAAAAATTTTTTTTGAAATATTTCCTCACTTCCTCACCAAATCCTCTGGAACCCCTGTGTTTATCGGTGTTTCAGCGAGTGAGGAAATGGTGAGGAAGTGAGGAAATTATTCCGTTTTCTTTCTGCATACCAGGTATTTTGTGCCCTTATTGCTGTCTTTGTGATGCAGACCATCGAGGTTCTTCAGCCAGCGGCCAAAGGCTCGCACATTGGTATTTTGAATGTTGACGCCTGGTATTTGGGAGATTTGTGTATAGATGGCTGTTGCCGTCAGGTATTCACCATTGTTTTCGTTCACGTCAATATCGAAGTTGTCGAGGAAGAACTGTTCGATAGGCTGCTGCATCTGGAACTTTTGATTGCTCTTCATGATGAGTGCTGTCTGCGCGGCATCAAACCAGTAAGGTTCACCGTTGAGAATGGCGTTGTAAGCCTGTGCGTAAAGCTGTTCGTGGTTGATATTTCTGCCAATCTTGATGGGACCCGTGAGTTCGATGCCGATGAAACGACGACTGCCAGACGGGTCGGCAAGGATGTCGGTCATATTGGTTGTTGCGATGAAAGATGCCATTCGAGGAAATACCTCGACATGCTTTCCGTAGGGACGTTTCGCTTTGACGTTGGCCAGCTGGATGATGTTTTTCAGGAACCCTTCCTGCACCTTTGGTGATATGGCATTGAACTCATCGAGGTTGATGAGCAGGAACTGACTCATGGCTTGCAGCACAGCTTTCTTGTCGCTGAGAATCAGGTTGTCATTATATCCCCATTGCAATTCGTTAGGAATCAACGATTTGCAGAAAGTTGACTTGTTGTATCCCTGTCGTGAGATAAGCAACGGAACGGCGCTGTTGCCATAATTCTTGTTGCGTCCAAGCCATTGTGCCACCATTCCCAAAAACCACGTGTAGAACCAGTCAGCCCAAAGTGGGTTGTCGGTGGGCACCCTTCTGGCAAGATTGCGAATGTGATCCTTTCCGTCCCATTTGTTATGAACACGCCAGAGGTATTCGTCAATAGGGTCGTAGTTTGTAATCATTTTTGACATCACAAATCTCGTGATATCCTTATCCCATACATCGAGTCCTGCGAGTCGTGCTTCCATTGAAAAACTGTTTTTCGTGCGATCATCTACAGGCATGAAATCAATCAGCGAGTCTTTCGGACGATACTCAGTATATCCCATGATCGTGTTGTAGCGCAGCTCGTAGCGCTGGTTCATAAAGGTTATCAGGTTTTGTGTGCCTTTACTGATTCGCTCGTCGTTTTCGATGGCTATTTCCTGATTGTTCGTTGTTGCTCCGACGACGTGAGCTTCCCAGTCAGGCACAATCATCGGTATCGCCTTTTCGTTGTAGAACGGTTTAGTGTCATAGGGCATACGGAAACTGAAGGCATCTGCCTTTGTGGTTCCCGTCGGTATGAGGCCACCGCTTACATCGTGCTCGACAACAGGGTGGGGTAGGATGCTGTTGTAAATATTTATCGCCATTTTGTAAGCGCGTTGATAGAAGTTGGCAGCCTCTTCTTCCCTTTGTGGCACCTCGCCGTTTTGACGAGCCGTGCGAACAATTATCTTTACACTTCTTCCGCTCGACCCCACGAATGCAGCTAATGTCATCGGCAAACTTTGTGCCATCAGCTTCACCTGTTCGATGACCTCTTTATGCTTGATATTGTTGATGTCAAGCAACACGACCCCGTTAAAATGTTTCATCATATATCCTTCTCCGTCGTCCTTGCTTAGTTCGATAGCCGGATAGATGCGAGGCAGTTTGTGCATATTGTAGAAACGGTAGTATTCTTTACCCCCGTTGTCCTTGATGAAAGAGCGCAGTTCGGCAACCGTCTCATCCTTTGTATCTACCTGTATGCGCTCCATGAAACGCTCGATGGTCACTACGCGCATGTGCTTTTGGTTGGACTTATCTGTTCTTATAAAAGTGAATTTCATTCTGTTCATACGATTCTTTTTTGAAGTTATTCGCCCTATGAAAGGCTTCCTTTAGTTTGTAAACTCTTTTTTGCAATCTCGTTGCGATTCTCCAGCGGCTCCGTAGATGTCTTACGGACGTCCCGTAAACTCTTTACGGCTGCCCCGTAAGCTTCTTCCGGAGCCTCCGGAAAAAGTTTCCCAAGCCTTTGGAAGAATCTGGGAATATTAGAATTTGAAGATGAGATGCTCTTCATAGTGGTCGAAAACAGGTTCCTGTTCGTATCCATATTTTCTGAAAATATCCGCAATCTTCTGTTGCTGCGCCTCTGAGAGCATTCGTTCCCCGTTGCGATAGCGGTAGTAGTTCGACTGTCCTTTCAACAAATCGATAATCGCATTCTTGATATTGGAGTAGTGGACCTTCAAAACCTGATCATACAAGTGTTTGAATCCCCACGCCATCCGTTCTGTCACAAGCGCTGCATATAACTTGCAGTCGCCTTCGCGATAGGCCATCGGCGTGACACAAAGCGCCTGCATGATTTCGTCCGGCGCTTCCTTCTCAGCCTGTTCGCCCACCAGCCGTCTCAGACAGTCCTCGTGCAGCGCACAATGATCGTTGAAACACATTGCCCATCCGTTGGGCACGTCTTTGAAATTGAGATTTAAAATCTTTGTCATAAGGTTGTTTTTTAACAATTAAAGGTTATGAAATATGTTATCTCTGTGCTTGCAAAGATACAAAATTTTCGGCAAAAAACCAAGCATTTTTTGATGTTTTTCTAATCCTAACTTAAATATTTCCTCACTTCCTCACTATTTCCTCACTCTCTGCATCGCCTATTTCCACATGCATTTCCGAAGATTTAGTGAGGAAGTGAGGAAATTTTGCAAAAATAAAAAATTCATGTATGTTTTTGAAAAGGGTAATGCTCATACAGCAATTTAATCGTTCCGATTCTTTTTCTTGTAAGTGGCTCAAAACAGGGGTATAGAAATGGGCGAGCATTCTGTCTCACCTTATATTTGCAGACAAAACCATGACATCAAGATGAAAATAGTCTTTGAAGACACAGACTTGGAAGAACTGATCACGACGGGTCGTAATAGAAAATATAAGAAGTACACCCGTAATGCGAAGTTCATGAAGGCTCTTGCCACAGCATACAACTATATGCGACTGGTCGATGTGGCAAGTGAGCTGCGAGCAATTTCGTTCCTTCATTACGAAAAGCTGGCAGGAACCAATGGAATGAGTTCCATCCGTGTGGTCAACGGAATGGTGGAGCGCATCCTGTTTAGAGAATTTGATGGTGGAATAAGTATAACGGTTTTAAGTTTAGACGATACACATTATGGCAACAAAAAATGAGAACCCTGCACCTTTCATGACAGTGCATCCGGGCATGATGATTAAACCAGAACTGGTGGAACGCGGAATCAGTCAGAAGGATTTCGCCAAGATGGTTGGTATTCAGGCTTCGCATCTGAGCGAGGTGCTGAATGGCAAACGTGCGCTTACAACAGAATTGGCCGTAAAGATTGAGCAGTCTATCGGTCTGCCTGCAAAAGTGCTGTTGGCTGCACAGACTCAGTATGAACTGGAATCTGCAAATCCTGCATCAGACAGTAATGAAAAAGAAACTGTCTCTATCACCATTCCAGTTGGTGACCGCAATCTGCTTCGTGAATTAGTTCGCAGATTTGGCTGGGTAGGTGTGTTCTAAGGGGGGATAAGAGGGGGAGACTTCAATAACCACTAACCACTAATCACTAATCTCTAACCACTAACCATTAAATAATAACCAAATTTTTTGTTTATCGAACCAATAAAGGGAGCTTCGGCACCCTTTTTTGTTTGTTACTTCCTATCCCCTCACAGGTGAAACAATTTTTTCCTGTTTGCGTCCACAAAACTTTTAGTTTGTACCAAATTACTATCTTTTTCTTTCATCCTGTAAATTTTTCTTCTATTTTCTTGTTGTTTTGAATTTAATTTCATATATTTGCGGCATCGCTTGTTAAACCTTTGATGGAACCAGGCGGTCTTATGTGCATGAAAGACGTATCTAAGACTAGACAGCACCCACGCTTTTTGTATCATAAGCTAACCTAAACCTAATCTGTTAAAAGCTGAATCCGGGGTGTGGAGGAGGCAATCTTAAAAATCTGTTATGGGAATCTTTAATAAAAAAGAAAGAAATCTAGAAAACAATGATTATCCGATAAATGGTTTTGTAGACTTTTGTTTGGTCGTTTGCTTTATCATATATACTTTGTTAGCGATATCTTCAGGTTTTTCTTTGATGAAAACACCCTCAAATTTCATTTTATTAGTATATTCTTTGTTTATGGTAGTTGTTACTTTGAGGGTAATGGATAACAATGTAAAAGCATTATATTGTTTGCTAGGTGCTGTATATGTAAATGGGATTTTGAATTTTTTTCTTGCTCCTACTCACAAAGATATAATAATAGCTATTATACAAATGGCATTTTGGACTTTAATTTTTTTATTGCCCAAGAATGGAGAAATGTCATGGAGTATAATTCATGATACACCACAAGAGCAGACTATTATCCCTCAAACAACAAAAATAATATATGTGGTATCAGGTCTTGTTGCCTTATCAATTGTGGCTGGATTTATTTTGTGGCATTGATAAGTATTGTGACTTTTTTGAGAAAAAAACGATTATTTTAAAAAACAAGAAGATATGGATCATTTAATTGCTGATTCTGTGAGACGCAGGGACAGATGGACGTTTTGCACCATAATCAGAGTGATACATTAAACAGAAAGCATTTGCTCGATTACGACTTCGTTTGCAGGAACCGTATGGTATCCATCAGTTCCTTTCTGCCCCAGACTACGAGCGTGTGTTTCTCTCCCTGTCGTGCACAACGGAACCGCCCCTACTGTGTCAAGGAAACTGTATGAAAAGGAATTGATTGCTAACGTTAAATAGAAAAATATACGATGAACACTTCTCACATTATCTATTGCGGAGGTACATTCAGCTTCGACTATCAGATTGAGGGATTTAAAGCAAAGGCGGAAGATGACTATCGGGCAATATTGCTCGGCAGCGTGGACACATTGTTGCGACCAAAAAATATGAATGGAGTGATAATCAATCAGAATGTATCTTATATCGGTCCATTCTACTTCGAAAGTGAAAACATGGTGGCAGAGGAAATTGTAAGTTGCGAGAAACAAATGATAGAAAAATGCACGGATGCAATATTCTTCCTTGATGAGGCCGCCTGTCCAGGTTCAATTGCAGAAATGATCTATGCCAACACGTTGCAGAAAAAGATTCATATTTTTTATGTAAGGAACACTGATGAGGAAGAAACGGAAAGCTCATTACACACACCGTGTTGGTATCCTATTTTATTTTGCCAAATGACCAATAGCAGAGTGACCCTCTATTCCTGTGCCAGTCAAGAAGATGCTAAACGCCAGATCGTTGAATTAGTAAAATGTGCTCTGCTTTAGAAAAAACATGAGCGCATCTTGCTATTTTATTTTCAAATATTTTTGTCACTTCCTGAGAGATGCAGGAACAGTGAGTGTCTCGCGCAGACAAATCCGAAGTCAATCATTTCCCACCTATCACTTGTTTGCGGACACAAAACTTTTAGATTGAATAGAATTATTATATTTTCCTTTCGCTCAGTAAATTTTCCCCTCGTTTTCTTGTTGTTATGAAAAATAATTTCTATTTTTGCAAAATCTATTACTAGCCAATGTTGTAATATGGAACAAAAGAAATACGATGTTTTTATCAGTTATTCACGCAAGGATTATGTTGATGAAAAAAGAAACATAATTCCAGATAATGTAGTCTCTAAAATCAAAGATGCTCTGACTGAAGCAGGTATTAGTTTTTGGTTTGACGAAGAAGGTATCAATCATGGTGATGAATTTGCAAAACTTATTATTCGCAATATAAAAGCATCACATATATTTATTTTTATATCAACGGAGAACTCGAATGCATCAGAATGGACAGGCCGAGAAATTGCAAGTGCCCATATGATGAAAAAACATATCATTCCTGTTAGGGTTGACGATTCTTCATATAACGAGGATGTTATGTTTTATTTGTCTATTCTTGATTTCATTGATTATAAAATAAATCCAGAAAAAGGTTTGAAAGATTTAATCAAAGCTGTCAAGACAGAATTAGAGAGATATGAGGCCGAGAAAAAAAGAAAGGAAGAAGAGGCCAATAAGAGAAAGGAATTAGAGCGAAAACGAGAAGAGGAAAAAAAGCTTTTGCAAGAACAGGAGCAGCAACGTCGTGAGATGGAACAGAAGAAGCTTATTGCTGACATTAAGTTATCATGCAAGACGCTTGATAATGAAGAAGCAAAACTGAAGCTTGACAGGGAAAATTTATTATTAAAGGTTGAACATGTATCGGATAAAGATGAGCAGAATAAATTAAGAGAACTTGTAAATGGAAGTAGCGTAAATAGTTTCAAATACCAAAAAGAATATAACGCTGTAATTAAAGAAAGGGATAAATTGCTTGAAGAGCAGAATGAATTAGTAACAGAGCGCGATAATTTGATTAAAGAACGAAATAAGCTTTATGATGAGCGGAATAAATTGTCGGCTAGTAGTAAACAGTGGATGGAGAAATATTCAAAACTTCAGTCAGACTTATATTCTGCTAACGCTAAGATTACAGCATTAGAAACGTCTTTACGTTACCAAGGAAATAAAAAAACACCACCACCGCCTCCGCAAAAAAAATGGTATCAAACAGACAAGTTTGTAATCACTTTAGTTGTAGTATTGTCTCTGATTCCATTATTCGTAATCTTTTCCAATAGAGGATCGTCAATTGATGATGAAGATTCATTCAAATATGCAGCTGATACATTAGCTGTAGACACAGCTTATGTAGATACATTAGCAATCGATACAGCTGCAGCAGATTGATTTGATTATCTTGGAATACGAATCTTTAATCGAAAATAATCATAACATGAATATATCACTAAGTAATGGAACAACTCTTCATAACGGAAAATATAAGGTTGTAAAAACATTGGGGCAGGATGGCTTTTCCATTACCTATCTTGCTGCAATGACAACAACTGTCAGATATAATGAATCCGAAGAAACGGAGATAACAGTTGAAGTTGTTATAAAAGAGTTCTTCATGAGAGAATCTAGCAAGAGAACCAGTGATGGTGTTGGCGTAGAAGATTCGAGTGAGGATTTGTTTGCGATCTACCGTCTGAAGTTTCGGCAAGATGCAATAAATCGTTCTAATTTAAATAGTTCCAATGTTTTAAAGGTGTTGGATGTGTTTGATGAAAATAATACAACGTATTATGTAATGCCATATTCAGTTGGAGAAAATATTGATGAAAGAATATTGAAAAACAGTGAAATTCATAAATATCAGCCAAGTTATGGTGCTTCTCAAAGTCAAATTTATGGACGTTCAGTTGCATATTCAAGTTGCCCAAGTGAATCTTCGCCTTTGCCCTTGGAAGATCAGCCTTCTGTCTTTTATAAAGTACTAACAATTCCGTTTACCGTCATTGCAGCACCAATAGCGTTTGTTGCCCATGGTGTAAGTTCTGTGGTTGGTGCGATAAAAGAAAAAAGGGAACAAACAAAGAAGCATAAGTTATTGTATCACCACCATTATAATGTTATTGACGAGAATTCGGTTTTTTCTTCTATCTTTGCCCCAGCAGAAGTAAAGCGTAAGTCCCGTATGTTGGTTCAAATTTATATTCATCGTTATGACGAGACTGACAAAGTGAAGACTTTGGCTAGCGAAACCGATAAAAATGCTGAACGACGCGATTATATACCATTGCAATACGAGTTGAAGAGTGGTGATAGAGTTGACATGCAACTAAACATCTACGGTGAGACACTATTGTTTAAAAATAAGAAAAATGTTGTTTGGCAAGGTTCATTCACAAAGTGCAGTTTTGACTACTTTGTGCCAAAAAATATTGATGTGGACGAACTAAGTTGTGTTGCTTTGCTCTCTGTGAATGGATTGCCTATTGGTGAGATGCGGTTTATCACAAAGATTGTTGATGCTCCAAGGCGACTGAATCCGGAGATTATCGCACATAAGTATAACAAGGTATTCATTTCGTACTCACATCAGGATGAATCGAAGGTGAAGTTTCTGCATGAAGGATTGGAATTGGGTGCTGTACCTCATTTCTTTGACCGCAAGTATTTGAAAGCGGGTGATGTGTTCCCACAAGTGATACAGGACTATATCAATTCTGCAGATTTATTTATCCTCTGTTGGTCAGAGAATGCCTCAAAGAGTGAGTACGTCCAGAAAGAGCGTTTGCAGGCTCTTGAACGAGCATTCCCACAGGTTAAGCCAGAGAAGGATGCAAAACTCAGAATATACCCCATGAGCATTGAGCCGCGAGCAGAGTTGCCCAGCGACATGAAGGAGAATTATCATTTTGGAGAAATATAAAAGACACCGTTCGCTGTGATTCTATGAGTTTGGATATTCCACAGGTTGCTTTTGAGGAACTCGATAGTATGATAGTAGAGAGTTTTTTCACTTTTATATATGAAGGACAAAAAGGTATTCTCGGTATTTCCGAAGCAACCAATCATTTCATTACAATCCTATTCCCAGATGAAGACGACAATGAATGATACGAAGTGAATCGGTGAACAAGGAACTTCTATACGTTGTGTGAGGTCTGGCGTATAAGGTGTCATGGTGAAGAAATAATTTAATGTTCGTGCGGTATGTGAATAATTTAATAGCTAAACATAATGAGTGCATACAGAATGGAAATAGGGTGGGCGGTTGATGCTCAGTTAGGTATGCTGAGAAAAGAACTGAGGGGTGATGACGGAGTTCTGCTATCCTCAAGAGGACAAGGTGTATGAATATGACATCAAGTCGTGTCCTTCGCTTGCAGCATTAAAGGAATGGGTGTTCCACCCCGGTGTTGGGAAAATCTGTGAGGATGCGTTTTGAGGTTGTATAAATGAATGTGTAATATTCAAGGAGGAATGTCAAGATGGCAGAAGACGTGAGGCAGCTGGAAGAGTTGATTCGTAAGATGATTGACAGCCTGCAGAAGCAGGTGGTGGAAAAAGTGCCTGAGTATGGGACTTTCGACGTTGTGTATGAACGGGAAGATGTGTCTGATCTGAATATCGGATTGTCGCACCTCATTCTGAAAGTGTCTAATGTGCGGTTTGAAGGCCGCGAGACAGAACGCTTTTTAGAATTTGCAGCTGTGAATTATCCAAATCCATACGGTGCTGAGATGGTCGTAGGATTTGGTTCCACACAGGATATCATAGCAAAACTGAAAGAAGAGGGGCTGGTGGATTTATTGACGAAAAAGGTAAAATCTCTGGCCGACGAGATAGATTATAATGAGAGTCATCCGTATGGATGATAGAAATAAAGGATATTATCAGAATTGGTGAATGAATAGGTGGGTCTGGAACAATGAAGACTAGGAAGGACTGGAACCTCTATACGCTATTTTGTGGCAGGTGTATAATCAGGAGGTTTGGAGAATATGTGTATTATTAGAATTAAAATGCCTAAAACACTTTTGTAATTTTCAAAACTTTAAATTATGAGAACAATTAGAATCGAAAGAGTTATAGTCTTATGCTTATGCCTTCTTTTCTTTAATTCCGTAATGGGACAAACGAAGGCTATAGATTTAGGATTGAGTGTTAAATGGGCTGATTGTAATGTCGGGGCAGAGAATCCTTGGGATGCAGGTCGGTATTTTTTATGGGGAGACCCTTCTGGTAAGAAAAATGCTACCGAGATATTCTCCGATGTGAATGAAATTGGCGATATTGTAGGAACATCTAAAGATATTGCAAAGGCTAATTTGGGTGGCAATTGGCGTATGCCTACAAGTGATGAGTTAAAAGAGCTGGAGGCGAATTGTACATGGGAAATTGAACGCCGGAATGATGTTCCTGGTTTTAGAGTGACGGGTAAGAATGGGGCATCAATCTTCATTCCTGCAATAGGAGGCTACGATCGAGAAATTTTTCGCACAGACCAAGGTGCTGGGTTATGGAGTGGCAGTTTCAATCAGAGGTGGAGAAAAATAGACTTCATGCTAGTTTGGGTGCAAGAATTGAATGATGCGGATGAAGGGCTTCGTAAGGGCAAGGTTAATGTACGTCAGGCTACAATGCGATATAAATTTAATGTACGTGCGGTATGTGAATAATTTAATAGCTAAACATGATGAGTGCATACAGAATGGAAATAGGGTGGGCGGTTGATGCTCAGTTAGGTATGCTGAGAAAAGAACTGCTGAAAATTGATGATCTGGAGTCGATGAAG